>JAJRAE010000146.1 GCA_028682985.1 Methanobacterium sp. | reverse complement strand
TGGATTCCCTGAACGCGACCCAATAAAACCATTGAACGATGCTTCAGTCATTATTAAGAATGCGTGGTTTTTTGATCCTAAAAAAAAGAGTCTTCAGGAAGTTGCTGGTAACTATGTTATTGTTGAAGGGAATAAAACCTGGGCATCTCTGGTTCATATGAAAACTGATTCAGTGAAAGTAAAAACTGGCGATTATGTTGAACCAGGGGAAATAATTGGAAATGTTGGTCATTCCGGTAATTCAACATCCCCCCACCTTCATTTTCAGCTCATGGACGGTCCAAATCCAATCACCGCCCAAGGCATGTCCTGTTGTTTTATAGAATATGAATTGTATCAGGATAATACCTGGATTAAAGTAGAAAACGGAATACCTAAAAATAATGATAGAATTCGTTTTTAATATTCTCGGGAGTAAATTAAGATTTTATTTAATATCATTCTTTTTTTAAATAACCAATTTAGTGATCGAATTCCGCATATATATTCGATAGATAAATCAGGGGATTATAATGATCCTGAAAAGAATTGTACAGGATTTTTTATAGGAAAAAATTGCAAAAAATCAATAAAATAGAAAATTCTACAAATAAATTACTTTATATGCTTTAAAACCTAATATTAAATGAGCCAATAACATTATTTGGCATGATTGGAAGTGAAAAATTTGTATAGAAATAACTATAGTGATGATAGAAAAGATAATAGAGGAAATTCCGCTCCTGTAAATGAAGGAGAGGAATATGACGTAAAAATTGAAGACACTGGTAGAGATGGGGATGGAATTACCAAAATAGAAGGTTTCGTAGTTTTTGTAACAGGCGCCAAAGTAGGTGATGAAGTGAAAATTAGAATCACCTCTACCAAAAGAAATTTTGCAATAGCAGAAGTAGTGGAATAGAATTAAAATTAAATAAATTTTCTTGAGTTTCTAAATTCTCGAAGTCATTTTCTTGAATATTTCATAATTTTATTTAAAAACTATTAAATATCTCATAAAAAACTGTATTCAATGGAGGATAAAACGATGTCAGAGGAAAACATAGTATACATTGGTACTAAACCACTTATGAATTATGTATTAGCGGTAGTAACTCAAATGAACGACGGAAAATCTGAAGTAATATTGAAGGCTAGAGGAAGATCTATTAGTAGAGCTGTAGATGTTGCGGAAATAGTTAGGAATAAATTTATTCTAGATTCAGATGTTGAAAATATTAATATAAGTACCGAAGAGTTATCAAACAGAGAAGGATCAAACACAAATGTATCGGCTATTGAAATACAGTTGAATAAAAAATAACCCCTTAGATTACTAAAACTTTTTTATTTAAGAAATTTTCTAAAATTTTTAAAAATTAGGGATTAGAAAATAAATTTTATACTATTAAAAATCTTTTCTGTCCTTATGATGAATAAATAAGCCCAGATATTCAAATTAAGAATATACACTGAATTTTATTTTTTTAGCCTAATCCTATGGATCTTTCCATTAAAACTTTCAACTTTCCTCCGCAAACATCGCAAGACGCCCACATATAAATATCCATAAATTTAGATCTGCATTTACAGCATTCCATATCATAAACTCTATTTTTCAAATTAAAAACTCCTGTTATTATAGTAGAATTAATTTTATGTGTCAAAAAAATAGCGATGGTGTCTTAATTCCCTTAATAATTATATTTGTTTTCCAGAGTATATATTTTTAGCTTAAATTAATTAAATAATGTAAAATATTGTTATAATATAAAGTTCCTATTCTTGTATTTTTTTTTAAATTTATTATCCTGAGATCACCATATCAATTAATAAATGGGAAGATAATCATTTAAATAAAGTCATTTAAAGCGCTGAAAAGATTATTTAAGAAATGGACATTTTATATACTCCTAAGTACTATCTTATATTAGTTAATTAGTAAAATATTTCAAATTAAGAGAAAATTTTTTTAAATTATTTGATTCTCTTTATAAATTTTTTTAGAAATTTTTGTTTCATTTGTAAAATTTGACTTAAATTTCATTATATAAATTATAGATGATTAAATTTAATTCAATTTAAATTTAACCCCTTAAAAAAAATTATTCAGGTGATTCGTTTGATTGAAATTAAGAAATACTCTAAAGAAGATTGTGAAGGGGAGTATATAGGCAGATTTAATTATTATTACGGACTTAAGTCTTCGCCTTTAAAAAATCCATATTCTGGACAGAATACCTACGAATCAAAATTACATTTGATTAATAGGTTTAAAAAGTTTCTAAAGTCTCTAACAGAAGATAGCATGGAATGGAAGGAAATCAGAAGATTACAAAAGTTATATAAAGATAAAGGAGAATTAACTCTTTTATGTTGGTGTGATCCACTTCCCTGCCATGGAGAAGTAATAAAATCTGCCATATTAGGTGAAATAGAGCCAAGTAGTAACTAGTTTTTAAAATAAAACTGATTCAAAAAAGGGTATGGTAAATATATCCTCAATATTTAATTTTTGCTGAAAAATAAGAACTTATCTATTAAATCTTCGGCGGGTTCTTAGTTAATTCAAATTTATATCTTCCATCCCAGTTAATCAGTGAACTGCCATCTTCCCGATTAATTTTACGGACATTAAGTACCATATTTTTAAGTCCAATTTCTGGAATTCGGTACTATTTTATGGTCATTACTCTGTATTTTCTGGTAAAATTTTCTTAATAAACAAGATTACTAACTCTTAGTAGTATTCGGTCTATGTTTTGTATGGGGATGGTTTACTAGATCTTGGTTTGTAGCTTCAGTTTATTCCGGTTAAGTAGAGTATTTGAAGGTGTAAGTAGCTGCTAAATTGTTGCCGGCGGCATCTTTAACTGCACCGGCCGGGATATACACCTGATATTGACAATTTACAAGTCTAATATTGGTCTGTTTGATGGTTAGGGTATTGTTAATAATGGTTTTAGATGCAAGGGAAACCTTGTTACCAGTGGTCAGGTTTTTGATGTAGATACCAGAGTAATTGGCACCAGCCAGGATATTTTCGCTGAAGGTTATGGTAACTGGAGATGTGTTAAGTGGAACTCCTATTGCATATTTCGTAGGGTTGGTGCTGGTAACCTTTGGTAGTGTTGCATCTGGTTTGGTTTTAAATGAAAAAGTGTAAGCACTGGCCAGGCCGTTTCCAGTGTTGTCCTCAACAGCGCCCGCTGGCAGATAAACCAGATATGTTGTGTTAAAAGACCTGATGGACTTCAGATACAGGGTTAAAGTTTTACCACTTATCACTTTTGAAGTGATGGTCATCTTACTCCCCGTTCTTAAATTCCGGACGTAAATACCCTGGAAGTTATCCCCCGTGCTTATGTTCTCGTTGAAGGTAATGGTTATGGGAGAGCTTATACCTACCCCGGTAGCTTTGTTTGTGGGGTTGGTGCTGGTTACCGTCAGGGGGGCGATTATGGTTATATCTGTAGTAACAGTCGCAGCATCAACAGCAGCTGTGAGATGTGAAACACCTCCCATAGGACCGGCAGTGAAGGAGGTAATAACTTCACCATTATGGGTTACCATAGTTTGTGTACTAAAAGTTCTCAGAATATCACCGGTGAATGATACGGGTATCCCATCAGGGAGATGTCCTAAATTAGGATTGAACGGTGTAACGGTGGTTCCATCATAGATGTTATTGAAGTCTGCGATGATCTGACTGGTATTGCCCGTTAAAATCATGTTTGGATTACTAGTAAGAGCCATATAAATCCATGGTGAATAGTTACTAGTTCCGTAGATCTGTTCTGCTCCAGGCCCGCTGTTTTGACCCCACCAGTTATAAAGAGCATATATTGATCCACCAGCATTATATATGTCCGTTCCAATGTTTCCAAAGATTCTGCAGAAATTAAGGTTAGTATTACCAAGGTTGCAGACTGCTCCACCATAAGATGCAGCATTACCGATGAAAGTGCAGCTGATTGCAGTCAAAGTTCCTGTGTTATATATGGCTCCGCCACCATAAATTGTGTTGTTATTTTGGAAAGTACAATTGGTTACTTTTAAATTACCCATGTTGACGATAGCACTACTACCATTTTCTATTATTAAATTCTGTAGATTGACATTTATACCAGGATATATTCCGAATATTGAATTAACACCATCGTTTAGGATGGCCCTGTTTGTCCCGTTTATAGTGGCTGTGCCATTATCAGAAACGTTGAAGTTCAGATTTTTAGTTATACTTATACCATTTTCATAGAATGTTGATCCGTTATCTAGTGTTATGGTATCACCGGGCTGGGCGGCAATAACAGCCTCTGCTATAATATTATAACTGCCAACAGATGATCCATTTCGGTACAGAGTCACGGGTTTTGGAGAATTAGCTTTTGCATTTATGACTTCTTCATAAAAATCATCTATGGTTATGGTTCGTATTCCACAGTTGGCTATGTAATCAATTATGAGCTTGAAATCACTAGTTAAATATGTCCAATCTGTGGCATTGGAATCTACGATATCATGGACTGTGAGAATAATGGTTGAATTTGTATTGATTGCTTCATTAATCCAACTTTCTACCTCAGATACAGTCACGTCGGCACTTAGAGGATAAGAAGGTAGCATATACAAATTTAATTCATTTAAGTACTGGTTATTTATAAGGACAGGATCGATGCATCGTCCAGTTTTAATGCCCAATTCATTCATGACCTCAAGAACATTTTGATTATAAAGTCCACCAGGGAATGCCACGTGGTATCCTCCATTTAATCCAAGACTGTTTAAAAAATTGATATTTGCTAACAGTACATTGTATATTTGCTGATCTGTCAAGCTGGAGAGGTCCACATGTTCATAACTGTGGTTAGCTATACACCATCCTGCCAAATTCATTTCAAATAGGTTCGATTGACTTAAAGTTCCAGGATTGCCTATACTATAGTCCCCGTTTATATAAACAGTGCCTACAATTCCTTTAGACTGCATATATTGATAGGCAATACTGTATGTTGATTTGTATCCATCGTCAAAAGTTATTATACATTGAGGTCCCATCGATATTCCTGTAGTGTTGTTGTAAGCCGATGTATTCTGATTGTTTAATGAAGTCGTTGAAGATGAGTTTTGTGGATTAGAATTATCGGTAAAAGAAGTGTTCTGGATAGGGGCAGTATCAGGTAATGATGTTGTATTGGTAGTATTTGTAGCCGATGAAATACTAGTAGTGAATAAAAAAATAAATGTTAAGCAGATTAGAGTTATTGTAAATTTAATGTAGATATTACATCCTTTTTTAAGCATTTTTTCAAAAACCATTTCTACATTTTGACTCTAATGGATCTTAATGCACTTTATTACAGTATGTTTCACCTAATTAATAAATTATCACATTATTATACAATAGTTTAAAACTAATAATTTAACCCCAAAGACGGAATAAAGGCCAAAGATCAGAATGATTAGATTAAAAAAAAGAAAAAAAACTGAAATCCAGTTAAAAAACTCATTAGATGAGAAAGAAACACTTCTAAAGGAAATTCATCATCGGGTAAAGAATAATTTGCAGATTATTTCCAGATATTGGACTTGCAAGAGGAATTCCTCCTTTTTAAATAATAATAAAGATTTTTCATTTCTTTGAAACATTGAGTCAAGACCATTTTAAACCTTTTGCTTGCCCAAACTCCTTAATTCGGTAAATTTATTATTCTCTAAGCTTATAATAATACATAAAATGGAAAGTAATTAAGAGGTAATTTATGAAAGAAAACGACTCTAGATCTAAAAAAGCGCCTCTAACAAATTCAGAGCGCATATTAGCACTATTATTTGGTTTTGGTTTCATTATAGGATTTATATTGACTCCATTAGGAGTAGAACCCCGTATGCCAGAATTACGGACCCTGGCGTTTGCAGGATTCTTCATAACCGTAGGACTATTACTTCCGCTTGCCGGACTGGTTTCACTGTGGCTTAGAAAAAATAGGCTCGCCGGCGTACTAGCAGTAATCGATGCGGTGCTCCTTTTCCTCACCGCACCCGCTGACCAGGCGCTGTTCTTCTTCACAGTAGCCCCTCCACCTGCCGTTACTATAGGTGAGTACATTCTGATCTTTGTGGGCATCGGATACATGCTTTACGGACCACGGGTCTATGAACGAACACAATCTGTAAATCATTAAAAGCATTTAGTAGTTAAATTTACCAGAAGTTTTTGTAAAATTTTTGGATGAATTAGATCTGGGAAAAAAAGGTGAAAGATATGTTGAATTGTTCTCCATTTCTTTTATTTGACGGCAACTGTGCTGAGGCAATGAAATTTTACAATACTTGTCTTGGTGGAGAGTTAACTCTCACCAAACTTGGAAATACTCCAAAGGGGGTAGATAAAAAATTCATTATAGACTAATGGACATACCATTTGGCACCTATGGTCAGTTATTTGATAAATATGGTATACAATGGGTCTTCAGGGGAGAAAAACAAAAATAAGATACTTTTATTATGGGTGGTCATTGACTAATATTCTATTTCCAGAACTCAAAAATGCTGAGAATCTGGAACCAGAAGATAGTGGAACTATCATATTCCATACTCATTTTTTAATATTAGCGTTATATATTCAACATTTTCTTGGTTTAAGCAATATCTATAAGTAATTTGAATCCTTTTCTTAAGGCATTAAACCTTTGATAGAATCGGTAAATTAATTAATTTCTAAGCCCATATAATTTTAATGTTAATTAATAGGGTAGTTTTATGAAAAACACAACTCTCAAAGCAAAAAACCCAGGCTCACGCGCAAACAAGGCGGACGGGGAAAATGCCGTACTTGAGAAGATCGCTTCGATGCCAGAACCGGATCGCACCATTAGCGAGCGGCTCCATGATATCATCAAAG
>JAJRAE010000244.1 GCA_028682985.1 Methanobacterium sp. | reverse complement strand
TTCTGGTGGCGGATGCTGGGGCCTATGTTAAACCGGATTTACCATATATTAACCTAAATAATAAGCCGGGAGGTAGTATTGAAACAGGAAAAGCAGTTTCAAACCCGGAAAAAATATTTACAAGAGGTAAAATATTAGGGGAAACACTCTCTAAGCTCACCAATCACCTGTTTATAGGTGAGAGCACACCGGCCGGTACCACCACGGCCTTGGGCTTGTTAACAGCAATGGGTTATGATGGTAATCATAAGGTGAGTGGCAGCATGCCCTTAAATCCACATGAACTTAAGCAGAAAATAGTTTCCGATGGACTGAAAGCAGCCGGCTTTAAAGCGGGAGATTTAAGAGACGATCCATTGAAGGCGATTGAAATTCTGGGGGATCCCATGATTCCTGCTGTAGCGGGGCTGGTTGCAGGTTCAAAGGCTCCGATTACACTCGCAGGAGGCACCCAGATGACAGCTGTATGCGCGGTTATTAAGGAAATGATTCCCAATTTTAACTGGGATAACCTTTCCATTGCCACCACCATATTTGTGGCCCGGGATGAAACTTCTGATATAAACTACATCTCCCGGCAGATAGCCGATTATTCCATATACGCCGTTGATCCACATTTTGAAAAATGTAGTAATGAGGGTCTTAAAAATTACATCACCGGCTCTGTTAAAGAGGGGGTGGGTGCTGGGGGTGCTATGCTGGCTGCCCTGCTCAAAGGTGTTTCCATGGATGAAATACGCGTAAAAACTGAAGAGCTGTGTGAAGAAATATTCTAGGAATTATTTGGTATTTTAAGAAAAAAATTAAAATAACAGGGTTAATATTAAAACAAAGCCACCTACTATCCAACAATAATAAGCAAAGATCAATAAATTTCTCTCTTTAATAAGTTTCAACATAAGTTTAATAGCCAGATAACCGGATATGGCGGCTGCTATAAAACCTGCAACATAGGCACCGGTGTTAACATCAAGACCAGCACTGATATCATTCACCTGAACCAGGGCCGCTCCCAGTATGGCAGGTATGGAAAGAAGGAAGCTGAAACGGGCTGCTAACTCTCTCTCCAGACCTAAAAATAGGCCTGTGGAGATGGTGGCTCCGGAACGGGAGATTCCCGGGGCAATGGCACAGGCCTGAGCCACACCAACCAGTATGGCATCTTTCAAGGTCATCTTTTTTAAACCAGTTTTATCCTTTATTCTACGGGATATGCGTTCCGATCCCCATAGAAGCAATCCAGTAATAAGCAGAAAGAATGCAACCGCTGTCAGGTTACTGAAAAGACCTTCAAAAAAGTCTTTAAAGAAAACACCGGCCAGCCCTGCGGGAATGGTGCCTATTATCACCAACCATGCTAATTTTTTATATTTATCTTCACTTAAACCCTGTTTAAACCGTCCCTGAAAGATATCCAGTAGACTGGAGAAGAAAGAACGGAACATATGAACTAAATCATTCCAGAAGTAAACCACCACAGCCACCAGGGAGCCTATGTGGAGTACGGTGTCAAAAGCCAGGTTAGGTGCAAATCCGGTGATCTCATGCATAAAGACTAGGTGGGCTGAACTGCTTACCGGCAGAAATTCAGTTAATCCCTGCACAATTCCTATTAGAATTCCAATAATGATCTGGGTAAAATCCATGGTGTAACCTCAAAAGTCTGTATTATTCTAAGTAGGTGAGCCAGCCGTACTTATCTTCTAATTCGCCGTTTATTATGCCGAAGAAACTGTCCTGCAATTTAGCAGTTATCTCTCCCTTTCTACCGGAGCCCACTTTTATCTGATCTATGGATCTGATAGGCGTGACTTCAGCGGCTGTCCCTGTTAGGAATGCTTCATCAGCTATGTAAAGCATTTCCCGGGGGATCTGTTCTTCACGAACTTCGATATCCATATCTTTAGCCAGTTTTATTATGGAATCCCGGGTGATTCCGGGAAGTAGTGAGGTGGATGCTGGTGGTGTGTACAGGGTTTCATCCCGGACCAGGAAGACGTTTTCACCGGTTCCTTCACTTACCATTCCATGGTAGTCAAGCATTATTGCTTCATCATATCCATTTTCCAGTGATTCTATTTTAGCCAGCTGGGAATTCATATAATTGGAGCCAGCTTTAGCCATGTTAGGCATGGTATCCGGGGCTAATCTGCGCCAGGTGGAAACACCTACATCGACGCCATTATCCAGTGCTTCTTCACCCAAATATTTACCCCAGCTCCAAACAGCTATCACAAATTCTAGGGGGTTTTCCAGGGGATATACTCCTAATTTACCGTACCCTCGGAATATAACCGGCCTTATATAACATTCATCAAGCTTGTTGGCTTTAATGGTGTCAACTATGGCCTGGGAGAATTCATCCACCGTGTAATCTACATCCATCCGGTAGATCTTGGCAGAGTTAAATAGTCTCTGAACATGCTCCTGCAAACGAAAAACAGCAGAAAATTCCGCTGTTTTATAACATCGTATTCCTTCAAATACACTGGAACCGTAATGAACAACATGTGATAGAACATGTATATTAGCTTCCTTCCAGTTTACCAACTTACCGTTGAACCATATTTTCCCTGATTCATTAAAAACCATAATTGATCACATTCTCATTATTTTATTAAAAAGGAATTTTCATACTTTTAAATTAAATTCTAGGATTTTTAAACAAATATTAATTTCTCTATCTTATATAATTCTCCGTCATATAAAAATAATACTCCCATATTTATCAGAAGGTTTATATACACTGTTTGCCAATACTGAAAATACTATTGGGCCGGTGGTCTAGGGGTATGATACCTCGCTTACAACGAGGTGATCAGGAGTTCGAATCTCCTCCGGCCCATTTGAATAATCATATTATTTTTAAATAGACCAATAAAGATTTTATTAGTACACCATTGGGGCCGGTGGTCTAGGGGTATGATACCTCGCTCACACCGAGGTGATCAGGAGTTCGAATCTCCTCCGGCCCACTAACCAATGATTATGGCCATGTTTTAATCATGGTTTATGGACTTATTTTTCAATTATCCGAGAAAAATAATAAAGTTTTTATTTACAAGTACTATCTAGAGAACTAGAATCAGGATGACGTATATGATCAAGGACACAAAGAACACAGTAGTTCCTTTAACCAGTGTGGCCATTAAATCTCTTTCAAAATAGAGAACCAATCCATAGGCTAATATGGCTGATGATAATATTTTAGATATCCCTATAAGGGCAGTGTTTTCATTGGATATACTTACCAAATAGGTTATCAGTGAAGAGATCAACAGAACAATTATTATCAGGGAAATAGTGTTGCTTAAGATCCTGGTTAAGACAGGCCCTATGGGTGTGCTGGATGTTCTGGATTTACCACCTTTCTTTAGGCTCTTTCTGGTTCCACTAAAGAATGATAAACTTCCGCCCGAGTTTTTACTGGGTGCGTAATCAACGTCGCCATTATTATCCGTGGTTACTTCAACTGGTTCTTCCTCACCCATCATATCTTCATCATAAGATCGGTTGGAAAATTTTTTAGCCAGAGTCACCAGTTCATCCTTATCTACTAATTTGATATTTCTCCTGCCGGCGTAATTAATTGCGTTATCTGTGAAGTAAGAGCTGCTGACCACCACTATTTTGGATGCTTTCAGGGTTTTGGCAACCATCTCCATTTCCTTTAAAATATCCAGTCCCACTTCCCATCTTTCATCATAGTTTTTTACAGCTACCACCACACCGATATCTCCCAGGATGGATGGTAACACCCCATAGATGTCGATGATGTGTCTGGAGGTCTGGAAGTTTTTATAAACTTTGAAACCGGATTCTTCCATAACCTTGGCAACGAAATTAACTAATCTATTTTTTTCCATTAACTCACCATCAAATTAATAGGTGAAAGATCTAATATCTTATCTCTTATAAGGACATTAATTATGTACATTATTTGTTTAATTGTATATATACTTGAGAATGCTTCTTAAAGAACGGTTTTTTTACTTTTATGGGATGGTAAATTTGATGTAAGATGTCATGATAGAACTATGGTTTTATGATCACTTAATATTACTTATTTGACTTCTATATAAATATAATCTTTCATTAGAAGATTTTTACCTACTTGGCTATGAATTAAAGACTAAAATAATAAGCCAGCGTTTATTTTAAATTCATCAACTTGATAAAATTATATATCTAATTAATTTCAAATAGATTTAGAAATCATTAATCAGAATTCTCTATTTTGGAGATTAATTAATGAAAGATTCAGAAAAGCAGTACCGGGAAATCTTTGAAAAATCACCCATTGGAATTTTATTTTATGATAAAGAGGGTAAGTTAACTGATGCTAACCAGTCAGCATTAGAAATAGCTGGGATTCCTTCATTAAATAGCTATATAGGCCTTAATTTATTTGATAATCCCCAAGTTGCCTCCAGAAAAGAAGATTTATTAAATGATGGGTTAATCCAGTTTCAAAGTACCTTAGATTTTGATAATATTAAAAAATTTGGTATATACACTCCTACAAAATCTGGAAGTGCTTTTATTGATTATACTATCTCGGTTATAGATTCTGGGTTTTTAGTGCAGATTCAAGATATTACCGAAGGT
>JAJRAE010000033.1 GCA_028682985.1 Methanobacterium sp. | reverse complement strand
TTAGGAATAGTAGGAGTTGCAGTAGGTTTTGCTGCACGAGATACTCTTTCAAATTTTATATCAGGACTTTTCATACTGGGTCATAAAAGTTTCAAGGTAGGAGATATCATTGAAGTATCAGACCACTTTGGAACGGTTACCAAGATGGGATTCCGGGTGACCACTCTTACCACCACAGATAATAAAGTTATTAACATACCCAACTCCCTTTTCTCTACCCAAATTTACTTAAACTACACTGCAATGGAAAAAAGAAGGGTAGAATTAAATTTAACCATTCCTCAGACAGCGGATCTAGATGAAACCATTAATTCACTGCTTGATAAAGCGTTAAAACTCAATTGGGTTCTACCAGAACCCCAACCAAAAGTCCTTTTAAATGAAGTAACCAGTTGCGAGATTAAAGCCACTTTAAACGTGTGGACCGACGACCCCTGGAGTGTGTTGGACCATCAATCCATTCTGGCCAGGGAAATTAGAGAATTTATGGTGCAACAATAATGCGAAAATATCGAATACTATCAGTGCTCGTACTATTTGCCTGTGCAGTGTTCGCATTTAATATGCTGTTTATACTATTCGATAAGATGCATGAGGTTGACGCGGCCCAGAAGAGTGTGAAGAATTATAAAGAGAGAATGAGTGCCCCGGTGGATGCTCTGGACCCCAACGCCAACTCGGCAATGGCAGTAACCAGTGGAGAGTTGATAATTCCTAAATTAGAGGTTGACTGCTCCATAAGATCTGATACAGTAAATGCCTATGATGCTGTTTATCACTACCCACAAAGCGCCGCCTACGGTCAACCCGGAGAATGCGGAATATTAGGCCATAGAACCACCTATTCCGGATTATTTACTAATATAGGTAATCTAGAGCCAGGGGATAAAGTAATTATAAAGGATTTAATACTGAAAAAAGTTTACACTTATGAAGTAACCTCCAATGGGGATGATATTCGCTGGGATTATAAATCTAACCCCATTAAATTCAGTTTGGAAGGGGAGCCCAGATTGCTCCTGGTGACCTGTTACCCTCCTGGAGAAAAATCAGCAGCTTATATAGTTCATTGCAAGTTAATATCCACTAGCTCATTTTAAAATAAATAATAATCCTTTTAATTTATAAAAAGTATTGTGGTCCCTTGAACTTCTTCAATTTATCTGGTAAAAATCAATGGTTAAATAATATTATATAGTAAGATAGGAATAGAACTTTATTTAAATATCTATAATTTTTTAAAAATCTAAAAGGAAAAAAAATTGGATAAGATTTGGAAATAAAATGGATCTTTTCCAACACTAAAAAGAAAAAAACTGTAAAGAGGTTTTTAAATGGTACAAATAGAGATAGACGAAGACGCATGTGTTGGATGCGGTTCTTGCGTGGAGGACTGTCCAAACGACGTCTATGAAATGGATGAAGCCAAAAACAAAACCAAAGTGGTTAATTTAGAGGATTGTATGGCCTGTCTTTCTTGCCACGAGATTTGCCCGGCCCAGGCCATGGAACACCAGGATATACACGTAGCCAAGAGACTCTACATAGATAGAAAAGTAAACTATGCTTTGGATAGAATAATCTGAGGGATAAAAAATGGAAATAGAAGAAATTAGAGGAACATTTAAACCAGAATTAATTCCCAAAGAAACAGGTGGAGATCTGGATGACTATGAAGATGCTCTACATGTGCTAATGAAATTCATGGGATCCATGTCCAGCGCTCTGGAACAGGTTTCAGGTAGAGGTGCTAATGCCATTGTTTACCAGGCTGGTAAACGTATGGGCCACGAATCCGCCAAAATGATGGAAAAAACAGAAAACCTGGAAAAAGCCCTGGATGAAATGGGAGATGTATTGGGACATGAATTTTACTTTGAAAAATGGAAACCATCCGGACAGTCCAGTTATACCACCCAGGAAGGAGATCAAGTGGTAATTAAACTACTCTTCATGGATTGTGTTGTCAGACAAACACTGAGAAGAACCGGATTACCACAGAAAGGACCATTATGTTACCTATTATACGGTTATATGGTTGGAGCAGTGGAAGAAGTTATGGACATCAAAGGAAAAATAGACATAGACCACGTTGGACCCAATGCCTGTCTTAAAACCTTAACAATCACATGGAGTGGTAAATAATGGTAAACATCGCCATAGAAACACTGGCCAGCTGTGACGGCTGCGAAGTGTCCATACTGGACCTGCACGAAGACATAACCAAACTTTTTGACAATGCCAACCTGGTTTCTGCACCTGTACTGATGGATATTAAAGAAATACCAGAAAACATCGATATAGCAATAGTAACTGGATCAGTTCGTAATAAAGAAAACAAGGAACGATTAGAACAATTAAGACAAAATTCTAAGGTATTAATAGCTTACGGTACCTGCGCATGCTACGGAGGCATCACTGGAATGGCAGATCTTTACACGCCAGAAGAAGTTATGTCAAGAAGTTTCACAGACAATCCCAGTACAGAACCAGCAGAACTACCCAATCAAGTCGTTCCTGAACTGTTAAGCATCGTTCATCCCGCTGCAGATTTCACAAAAATCGACGGGTTCATACCTGGCTGCCCACCCAAGGAACAGCTAACCCACGATATTTTAATCCCTTTAATCAATGATGAAGCTCCAAATGTTCCTAAAAAGACCGTATGTGCTGATTGCCAGAATCAAATGGAACATATAGAGTTTAATAGAATAAAACGTAGAATAGAAGGTGAACCAGAACCTGGTAAATGTTTCCTGAGTCAGGGATACGTATGTTTAGGTTCGGTAACTCTGGGTCGTTGCGGTGGCCTTTGCACCTCTGCTGGAGTGCCCTGTCACGGGTGTGGAGGTCCCTCCCTGGATGTGTTAAGAGAACCCAGCCATGATATATACAACGGAGTTATTAAGAGAATCGCTCACCTATCAAAAATGCCGGAAAAAGACGTTGAAAAACAGCTATATGATATTGGACACATCATATATGGATTTGTAATTGGAAGCACCATCATGGAGGAAAAACAGGTTTCACTGATTCCACAATTGGTGAAAAAGTAGGTGATAATTATGAAAAACATCGAAATAGCTCCAATTTCAAGAATTGAAGGTCACGGGAAAATCACAGTCCAAGTGGACGATTCAGGAAACGTAACTGATGCCCATTTTCATGTTATGGAAATTAGAGGATTTGAAAAATTCCTGGAAGGTGCCGCTGTTGAAGAAGCACCACGAATAACACCGAGAATATGTGGAGTATGTCAGACAGCCCACCATTTAGCGGCTGCCAAGGCAACTGACCAGGTATTTGGACTGGAACCACCAGAAACAGCTAAAAAATTAAGGGAACTACTACTTCTTGGACAGTACATACATTCCCATGCACTTCATTTCTACATACTGGCCGGGCCAGACCTGGTGATGGGACCGGAATCAGATCCCGCCCTTAGAAATGTGGTGGGAATATACAAGACCAACCCAGAAATCGCCACCATGGCCATACAGACCAGGAAAATAGGGCAAGAGATCACCGCTGTTGTAGGTGGTAAACCTATCAGTCCTGTAACTGCAATTCCCGGAGGGCAATCCCGAGGATTAACTACAGAACAACAGGCTAATTTATTAGAAAAAGCAAAAAATGCAGTTGAACTAGTCGAAAAAGGGTTTGGAGTAGCACAACCATTATTTACAAAATATGCAGAAGCCATAGAACTTTTAGGCCCTGTTGAAAGTCATTTCGCAGCTTTAACTAAAAATGGTGGAGACATATCATACTATGACGGTGATGTTAAAGTTATTGACTCTGGAGGAAATTCAGTACATGAATTTGCACCACCAGACTACCTGGACTATATTGAAGAGAAAGTCCAGCCATGGTCATACATGAAATTCCCCTACCTGAAACAGGTCGGATTCCCAGAAGGAAGCTATCGAGTAGGGCCACTGGCAAGACTTAACGTTATCAACAACATACCAACAGATAAGGCTTCCGAGATGTTCGCAGAATACAAAGAGAACTTTGGACTGGCTCAAAACCCCTTACTGTATCACTATGCCCGTCTAATTGAATTAATGTACGCTTCTGAAAGGGCAGTACAGTTACTCTCGGATGACAGTATAACCGGCACTGATATCAGACAACCATTAACCGAACAACTAATGACCAAGGATGAAGCCAAAGAATCCAGTGAAACCAGAAGAGGAGTGGGCATGATTGAAGCTACCCGTGGAATACTCATACACGACTACGAAACCGACGGTGCAGGTTTCATTAAAAGAGCAAACTTAATAGTTTCCACTGGACAGAACAACCTGGCCATAGATACCGGAGTACGAGAAACAGCTAAAAAATTAATCCACGGTGAAGAAGTTTCTGAAGGATTGAAAAATCAGTTAGAAATGATAATCCGAGCATACGATGTCTGTTTATCCTGTGCAACCCATGCAATAGACGGTAGTACACCACTGCAGGTGGATATATTCGACAGTGATGGGAAACTGCTAACACAGCATTTCCTCTAAAAATATCAGGGATTATCCCTTTTATTTTTTTATCTTTTTTAAAAAATAAATTTGTTCAGGAGAACCTATTTAAAAAATATAAATATGTATAAATAAAATCTAATTTTAATATTCACCATAATATTACAATCTTGATAAATCTGTGATTAAATTGAATTCCGAATTAAAAGGCAGGCTAGAGCGTATTGTTAATGATCTAGCTAAAACAGATGGGGTTGAAGGAAGCCTCATAGTTGATGGAAACGGAGAAGTACTGGCCAATCATATCCTTCAAGATGTGGATATTGAACTATTTGGGCCAATGGCTAATGTAATCACCGGATCCTCTAAGAGATTAATTAATTTTTCAAATCACGGAGAAATAGAAAGAGTACTAGTTGAATCTAAAAACGGTAAAGCCCTGTTTTTACACCTGGGAAACGTCCATTTCATAGTACTCATGAAAAACAAGGCCAACGTGGGGATGGTCATGCTCTCTTCAAAAAGAGCCTCTCAGGACATAATAGACCTGACCAATGACCTTACACCTATCCAGCTGGAAGAACAGGTGGCCCAGTCAAAAGAAAAACCAGAGATAACATCAGAACCAGTAAAACCAGAAATAACACCAGAACCAGTAGAACCAGAAATAACACCAGAACCAGTTGAATCTGAGGCAGAGATAACAAAGGTATCTGAAGAAGGAACTGTACCAGAAGAAAAAATAGACGTAGTTTCTGAAGAAAAAGATACTGTAGAGGTAGAAGATTCTAAATCAGCAGCAGAAACAGTAGAAATAACTGAAACTGCTACCTCAGATATATCTGAAACTAGCAGTGAATTAGATACTGCATCCGGTGAAGTCAGTGTATCAGAAGAAGTGGCTGTTGTTGAATCTGAGGAATCTGTTGAAGAACCCAGCGTTGAGGAAGAAAGCGGAGCTATACCAGTAATAAAGCCGCCCATATCTTTCCCCAAACTGATGAAAGTTACT
>JAJRAE010000128.1 GCA_028682985.1 Methanobacterium sp. | reverse complement strand
TTGCACCGGGAATGCTTTTGTATGCAGCATCCACATCCTACTTTATCCCATACATTAATATACTAGTAGCTCTTTTAATAGTATTATGTGGGATTTTAAGACTCTCAAGGTTCAACGTACTCACAGATTCGGGTGCAAATTTTGGTGAAGGTAAATTCATTGGACTACCCATACCAACCACTGCGCTGATCCTCGGATCATTCTATCTCTCAGGAATTTTCAATATAGAGTTGGCACTGATAATGATGACGGCGGTATCGATACTCATGATAAGTACAGTAGAGTATTCAAAAATTAGGAACCCATTATTATTGCTGTTGGGTGGTCTGCTGATAATATTATCATGTTTACCCCAGAACATTTCCTCTGTAATTGCATATCTTCCCGCAAAGTTTTTATTCATCTTTACTTTAATATATTTAATAGCAGTGCCTTTCATGGCTTTATATGCCAAGCTTCGCAGAAGTGGTCCAAATGTTAGATAAAATATTGGGAAAAAAAGAAAATGAAAAGAATGGTCCTGACCTTCGTAAATCTGAGAAGGAATCAGGGTCTGATGTGAGTGGACGCATCAAAAATATGGTCTCCCGATCCAATGGTAAATCCAAGGATCAGACCAACAAACTCAACGCTAAAATAAATGGGGACAGCGGTAAAAAAGATGTAACCGATAAAATCCCCAGACCGATGCCTAAACCACGACCAAAAGACACCGGAAGAGCTAGATTAAAGCCTCCAGAACAGAAAAAGCCTAGTGGAAGACCGGGAGGGGGCGGCCTGGATAGGCTGGGTGGCGCCGTACCTGGATTTGGAAGAAGATCACCAGGCGGAGGTCGCATACCCGATGATGACCAGAGAACTCTGGTGGGCGCTGCTGTCTTTGGAATAATTCTTATTGTACTGGTAGGCGCTGGTTATTACTTTTTATTTTACGCACCCTATCAGGGATCACTGCAGGATGCGAAGAATACTAAAATAAATGAAGTTAACAGTTATTATAAAGGAGCTCTGGCAACTGACCCTCAAAAGCTAACATTACTTGCCGAAATTGAGAGTTCTGTAACACCGGAACAGGCCCTGGCGGTAGATGTTCTTGGACCCGCAACTACCAGCTGGCGAGCCTACCAATACAACCAGATCAATACCAAAAAAGATCCCTATGGAAGAGTTATGATAACCTATACTTCAGGGGAGCAAAAGGACATAATAACCAAAGTGGCAACTGCACAAACCATTGTAAACCAGGCAGATGCAAGTGTACTGGCAAACACTGTTATAACCACACCAGATACCGTTGTTATCCCAATCAGACTCAGCAGGCTCCAGGCAGCTGGAGGGCTGATATCAGTGGGAGATACAGTTGACATATATGTGAATTCAAACACCACTACCACAACTACCACAACCAGCAATGCAACAAACCAGACCAATCAAAGCAATACCAGTATTGCCAATACAGGTGGACAGACCAATTCCACTCCAATTGTGAGTGGAGCTACCATACTGGCGATTTTAAGGTCTATGACTACTCAGAATAACTTTAATGCCACTATAACTACCAGCCAGGGAATAGCCATAAATTCATTATCATCAGCTAGTTTAAGAACACAATCTGCAGCAACATCAGACGGAGATACAGGTGGAATAGAAGCACTTTTACAGGCCGGGGCATCCAGAACATGGGATGAATCCTCAATAAATGCACTTTTAAATGCTTATGGAGTGCGATTAGACCAGTTTGAGAGAACATCAAACTTTGGAAATCTAGACTCAGAATATATGGTCTTAATAGAAGTACCTCGAGATAAAGCGATATACCTAATCCAACAACAAAGTGCCATACAACTGACCATATCCACCCAATCCGCACCATCGTGGATGGTTGCTGAACTGCATAAAATATATGGATAAAACCAGTGGAAAATTAAAGCAAAATTAAACTGGAAATGAGAAAATTGTAATAGATTTGTGACATATAATATATGTTACAAAAAAAATTTTCTCTATGAAAATCATTAAACTAATAATGTTTTAAATTGATTATCTATTAATAATATCAAAAACATTGGGAGAAAAAAATCAAATGGGGGTATACTCATGAAATTAGGTAAATCATTAATAATTTTATTACTTCTATTTTCAGTTTTAGGAGTTTTTACTTTTGCCGACTCTTTAGCAGTTGTTTCTGCAGAAGATAATGCAACTACATTAACTCCGAATTCGGCAAATATCGTTATGGGAGATTTTTCTGTTATTGTTTGTGTAACTGTTAAAAATAACAATAATCATGTTGAGTACTTTAAAATAAGTCAGACTTATTATCAATTAGATCCAAATATTCAGTGGAATATTGTTTGGACCAACCCAGAAGCTGTTAAAATGGCTACTAATGTGAATCCTATTTCTAATGGCAGTGATAATGTTACTACGAATTCAACAGGAGATTTGGGATGGAAAATAGAAGCTGGAGAAACAAAAAAAGTTGAATTTAGATTAGACGCAGTAGGACAGGGTGGATCTCTATATGGTTACATTATGCCAAATGAAACTACTCCTAACACGTACTGGCCATTAATTAATGATCCAGGACTAGCAGCATCATGGTTCATGCCTAATGAGTTAGAAATACTAAATCCTAATTTAAAAATAGTGAGTTGGGATGGAACATTCAGCTTTAATATAAAAAATATAAACCCAACCGGGCCTGAAGTTCAAGGAATTGTTAGGGCACCAATCGTACCATTAGATTCTGTTTTAACTTCCAGTGACCCAGCTGCTACTTTCATAGATAAAAGTATGATTAGTGCAGATACTGCAGCTTGGGATGTAACTCTACTACCTGAAGAAGTTCAACATTATACGTACTCTTATCATTATCCAAAAACCGCATCAGGATCTCCTACTGGAAATGGTAACAACAATCTGTTCCCAGTAACCGCAGCAAACAACACCACCACCGTACCAACACCAACAACCGGTGCACCTTACGGATTATTAGCTATAGCAGTATTAGTAGTGGCTGCTGGTTTAGGATACGCTAAGTTCTTAAGGTAGAAGAGAACTATAAAGTTAGCATGAAATTTTCAACGGCCATGGTTTTAGTGGGGATGTTTATCATCTCCCTCTATCTTTTAATTGAAGTAGAATACTATTCATATTCTGTGAACGTTGACCTGAACCCCCAGGACACCCCCTATTTAAAGATACCCAAAATTGGGGTTAATGAAAGCATAAATAACAAGTCAGTGGATCATGGCATCTATTTCGAACCTAAATCTTTTAAACCCACCATGGGAACCACCATTCTTTTTGGGCATAGAACGCTGCACGGGTCTCCCTTTTTAAATCTTGATAAACTGAAGCCAGGTGATAAAATATATGTGGAGTGGCCCACCATTGGTAACGTTACGTATTCCATGGTAAACTCCACCGTGGTGGATGCATCGTATCAGATGCCTGTTGAACAAGGAAACAACCTATTCCTAATAACATGTTATCCTTTAGGCTCAGATAAGCAGAGATTAATCATAGAAGCCGAATACGAGACCATAACTCCTCTAAATGCCACCCAGCCAATGCAAAACCCCCAGGCGCCAGTGGGTCTTATGATTATTGGTGCCTTATTTGCAGGCGGTCTGGTACTGGGAAGAATTTACCCGGTAGCAGAGGACCGGATCTGGATATTCATGGCCACCATAGCCTTATCCCTTTTATTGGTGTTTGCTTATTTCTATCCAGTCCCAACCGATGCCCTGGAATCAATGTTATCTAAGATAAATTCACTAATACAGTTTTAAAGGTGAAAATTAATGGATGTAGATGAAAAATATTTTAAAAACATCTCCAACCGAGAACGGGCTATTTTTGAAGGAGCAATAACTATGGGGGCGTTATTCCACCAGTTTGACGGCACACCTGTTAATATTAAATCAGCAGAATCTTTAGAGAAAGCTATGCAGGATGCCATGGAACTCCAGCCCTGTATAGAAAAAGTGGAAGTTACCATCAACCGTGATATGCTGAAAGAGATCGAAAATGAATATGATTATACCTCTTTAAATGGTAATATGCTGAATGTGAAGGTCGTATCTGTTTTTGATGATAGTAAAGCGATTATAAGGATGAAATATATTTCAGAGCTTGATTACCCCTTGATGTATGTGGAGAAATTTGATTAAAATTTATTTCCTTCTTTTCTCCTTTTAGATGAACAATATTAAAAGTAAATAGCTAATTTTATTAAGAAGTTAAGCTAACTATTATACAAATATGGCTTTATTTAAGCTTTAATATAGGAGGGAGAAAAGTAATGGTTAAATGGGGACCAGTGATAGTTGGTTTTATATTAGCAATAATACTTGCAAATTTATTTACGATGTTCGTAAATAGCGTATGGGGAGCGAGTTTAGGATTATTTATAGCTGGATTTATTGTAGGATACTGGGTGCATGAAGGAATTCTAGGCGGTCTCTGGAATGCAACTGTAGCCGGTGCTTTTGGAGCTATAGTGTTAGCAATTCTATTTGTAATAGCTGGAACAATCTTCGGCGGAGCTGCTGGATTAGCTGCGGGCCTTCTAACAGGAATTACCTTGATAATTGTATC
>JAJRAE010000139.1 GCA_028682985.1 Methanobacterium sp. | reverse complement strand
AATCTCTTCTTAAATGTTCATTGAAATTAAAAAAAACATCTGTATTAATTTTCCAATGGATATCTTACTAGGAATAAGTATTAGCAATAAATTTTACAGTTGAAAAATTTTAAGAGGATGAAATTTGTTCTACAATACTTTTTTGCTAATCCCACTGGTCATAACCATTTTACTGGAATTTTTGGTGATATGGATAATTTTGAGATATAATCCGGCCAGGATTTTTATATATTCAGTTCTTATAAATTGTTTAACCCTTCCCCTGGCCACCTACGGATATAATTATGTTATATTTAACCTATTAATTATTGAGGTACTGGTTATCATGATGGAAAGCATTCTCATCATGTTATTATTTAAAATAAAGTATTTTAAGGCTTTATTAATTTCAATTATCGCTAACCTAGTTACCATGCTAGTGGGGTTAATAATTTTTTAACAAGGTACAAAATCTGTCATTGGTTTCTAAAATTTAGTAATAAAATTTATAGATAAAGTTACAAATCTTATAAAAGATGATTGAAGAGTTGATCCTCAAAATTTCCATTGCCCTTGCCATCGGGGCACTAATAGGTACGGAAAGGGAGAGAAAGCAGTCTCAACATGCTGAATTTGCAGGTATCCGAACATTCACACTTATATCTTTATATGGTATTATATCAGCATATTTATCACAATTATATTCAAATTTTTTGATACTGGCTTTTATGGGATTAATTATAATTGTTGGTTTAAGCTATTATCGAAGCTCCACCCGGGAGGAAGATATAGGCATCACCACCGAGGTGGTGGCTTTAGTAACGTTTATTTTAGGTGCTCTCTGCTTAAGTGACCAGGGACTGCAAATCGCCCCCATTATCGCCATTATCATAACCGCCCTCCTGGCATCTAAATCTTATCTCCACCATTTTATTCGGAAAATTAGTGAGAAGGAACTACTAAACACCCTTAAATTTCTTATTATAGCTTTCGTTATCCTTCCACTTCTTCCAGATCAGAATATGGGTCCTCTAGGCGTCTTCAATCCTTACCAGATCTGGCTCATCGTGGTCTTTATCTCGGCTATCAGCTACTCGGGTTACGTGGCCATCAAGTTGATTGGACCAGAAAGGGGGTTGGGACTTACCGGAATAATAGGGGGACTGGTCTCCAGCACAGCGGTAACCACATCTATGGCGGCCCGGGTTAAAGAAACTGAACTTTTAATTAGAATTGCAGTATTTGCCACGGTGATAGCCAGTTCCATGATGTTCTTCCGTATACTCCTGGAGGTGATGGTTATCAACTCCAGCCTGATACCCCTATTATTGGTGCCCATGCTATCCATGGGAATAAGTGGGGTGTTACTGGCATACATTGCCTGGAGGACTACCAGTGAAAAGAAGATGGATACAGATTTTAAACTCCAAAATCCCTTTAGTCTGAAGCCGGCACTCATCTTTGGATTGCTGTTTATAGCCATCCTCTTCTTATCCACCATTGCCAACAACTTCTTTGGCAGTGCAGGTATCTATGTGACCAGTTTAATATCAGGGGTGGCGGATGTGGATGCAATAACCATATCCATGGCGCTCCTTGCCCGGGATGGGGTTTCCCCGGATGTGGCGGTAACAGCCATTACTTTAGCTGCCATCTCCAATACCT
Source organism: Methanobacterium sp. (assembly GCA_028682985.1). Classification (GTDB taxonomy): domain Archaea; phylum Methanobacteriota; class Methanobacteria; order Methanobacteriales; family Methanobacteriaceae; genus Methanobacterium_A. The sequence continues at coordinate 1,281 of JAJRAE010000139.1, read as the reverse complement.
TTGTTAAATTTTTAATAGCCCTGTTTTTCGGCACCAGAAAATTCGGTAAATACATCGGCTTCATATTTGCAGTTATGATCGCATTAGGAATAATATCGGTGCTGTTTATATAACTCCCACAGGGAATATCGGTACTGTTTATCTAATATATAGACACTGAAACATAGATACCGCTATTAACCTTCAATCTCATTTATTACCGCCTGATGCATTCTTCTTATGAATTCTATACGGTCTTCATATTTTAAAACGTCCAGGTATCCCTGGGCTACCAGATTAAATGCGAATGGTGTAGGGATTTTAGTGTTGATCATTTTAAGATCCATCTTACCGGTTTCGATTAATTTCAGGACCTTTTTAGCGTTTTTCACATCCATGAAGTCCTCCATAACCTCCCGGCGGGCTTCTTTCAGGATGGAGAAGTTTTCATCCAGGTCCTTAACGAATTTTAAGAGTATCTTTCCCTTCACCTGCTGTCTTCCGACGCTCTTCTCCTGTCCTTTATATCTGCGGAGGATCATGAGGGACCTTCCTGCGCAGTGGCGGAAGCGGCCAGCTAGTGTTTCGGTTTTATCTATGGCTTTGGTGAGGATTTCTTCCAGATTCTCAGAAGTAAGATCCTTAAAAGCCTCCAGGCCCCCAATTTTCCCATCACTGCTTAGATAAAAACCATTATCTGAGACAGATATCATCACATCTCGGCGGTACTTCTTGGCAATCACATAGGCCACAGCCCGGGAAAGGGCGTCATTAACCCTTCTTCCAAAGAGGCTGTGGAATACCACGAATTTCCTACCGCCAAAGCCTGTGTAGAACTCAACCAGCAGGTTCTTTATACTGGGAATCTGGGCAAAGAGGTACTGTTCCCGGAAATAATGGTAGATGGAATTGGCGGCGTTGTAATCTACGTAGAGATATTCATGGATGAAGTCCATTATTTCCTGTTTGCTTCGTTTCATCTTGAATTTGCCATTCATGATATCCCGGAAGTTCTGAATATCCACTGCCAGGTCAAAGGATAACGGCAGCTGCTCGGAAAACCAGGAGGGTATGGTGGGAGGTCCGCTGGATGGGGTTACATTTACCGTCATCCCCCGGGCATAGTTGAACCTGTAAATATTACCTCCCAGTACGAAGGTATCTCCCTTCTGCAGTTTTTCCATAAAATCTTCTTCAATACGGCCAACCACATGGCCATTGCACTTAACCCGGGCTGCAGTCCGGTCAGGTATAGTTCCTATGTTGGTTGAATACAGCATCCGGGCCAGTTTTCCCCGTTTT
>JAJRAE010000258.1 GCA_028682985.1 Methanobacterium sp. | reverse complement strand
TTTTTCCAGATCAATTTCTTTTGGTAGTCCCATTCCGTTGTCCTTGATTATCAGTTCATATTCTTCACCTTTATTATGTATAAATATGGATATTTCACCTTTTAAATCAGGAAATGCATGCTTCAAACTATTGGTAACCAGTTCGTTGATGATTAGACCTAGGGGTATTGCTGTTTCCATGTTGAATGAAACATCTTGAATATCGGTAACTATTTTAATGTGCGAATGGGCTCCATATGTGGTTAAAAGCTCAGATGTTAGATTATTCACGTAATATTTAAATTTGATACTTGAAAAACCCTCTGATTGGTATAAATCTTCATGAATAAGAGCCATTGATCTAATACGATCTTGAGATGCCTCCAAAAATCTGATATCTCTCTTATCAAACAATTGAGAAGATTCCAAACTTAATAGGCTGGAAATAATTTGCATGTTATTATTCACTCTGTGATGGATTTCCTTTAGTAGCGTTTCTTTTTCTCCTATAACTTTTAACAGTTGGGTTTCAGCTTCTTTTCTTTCTGTGATGTCACTGACTACACCTAACATTCGGATAGGAACATCCTCATCATCACGATAAACATTACCATATGTTTCAATCCACCGTACTTGTTTATTATCCTCCCTTATGATTCTGCATTGGAAATATAATTTGTTAGTTTGGTAAGCTTTTTCAAATTTCTGTTGAACATATTCAAGATCCTCCGGTAAAATATGTTCAAAAAGGATTTTTGAACCCCATTCTGGTACAAGTGAATCGTAACCAAATATTTGGTCATGTTCAATTGTCCGGATGGCAGTATCACTCACCAGATCCAAATCCCAAGCTCCCATATCAGCTGCTTCTAAAGCAAGATTAAGTCTTCTAACATTATCCTGAATAATTATTTCCATCCTTTTTCGTTCTTTAATTTCCGCTTTAAGCAGTAAATTAGCATTCGTCAGCTCTGCTGTTCGTTTTTTAATGATAATCTCCAGATTTTCCATATGGGTTTTCAGTTTTGCTTCTGCTTTTTTGAGTTGGCTTATGTCTCTTGCTGCTGCGAAGACTCCAATAACTAGGCCCTTTTCATCTTTATAAACTGAGGCGTTATACAAAACAGGCATTACACGTCCTTTTTTATGCTGGATTTCCAAGGGATAATCTTTTACGAATCCTTCTTGGAATACTTCCATGTATCCAGCCCGTGCTTTATCTGGATCAGTGAAATAATCTGAAAAGTCAGTTCCAATAAGCTGATCGCGTGAATAACCTGTTGCTAATTCAACAGCTTTATTAACATCTGTTATATTCCCATCAGGGCCAATGGTAACTAAAGGATCAATACTAACCTCAATTAACTCACGAAGATAAAGATTACTATTCCTCAACTCTTCCTTAGATTCTAATATTCCTGCCTTTCTCTCTTTATCCTTTTCATCCATCAATTCAACCACCTTTAAAAAAAATCAAGAGAATTATGTTATTAACTATATGTAATGAACTATTAATAAATTGGTAAAAAATGAAAATCCCCGTATTAATTATACCCACCAACCAATATACTGACAAAAATATGGGGATTTGAGCTGAATGTAGTGATACTTAATTTTTTAATTGTTATCTTAGATTGTAGGGATTATATTAGATTTTAGTAATAAAAAAATAGCAATTAATACCATAAAAAATAGCAAGTAAATTGGACATAAAATGGCATAATATTCATTCTCATATTCTAATTTTTCAACATATAGTATGTGGAGTTGACAATAGTATTGCTTTTTTGTTGATTATTTTCATAAAAAATGAGTGACTCAATTTTCCATATATTCAAATATTAATAATACTTATTTCAGAATTGGTATATCAGATTTAACTGTAAAACTGACATTAATGCAGATTTATATATAATAACTCAGACACCTTGTCTGCGCAAGGGTGGGGTCGTGGACAAAAAAAGTTAAATGAATTTTTTTTTAATCATTTTTTTATTTAGATTATGAAGATTATCCTAAAATATTAAAAAAGTACGCAAAAAGGGGGATAGTATTCCAGATATGTCTAGATATCCAGATAATAATATTCACCCTTCTCTTTCTGTTCTCGGTCAAGATAACTGCCCTGTTTATTTACCCGGGGGCGTTTTGTTTCCTTATCCCTGCGGAAAGTTATTCCTACATCCTCCAGGAACTGATTCATAGCTGACCGCAAATTCTTAGGAGCGCTAGCATGCCCTTCCACCCCGGGTTCTCCGTAGAATACCATGGCCCGATCTGATATGTAATCAATGAATACAATGTCATGGTCCACAATAATGGAGGCGCTGTTACGACCTTCCACCACTCTTTTAACTGCACGGGCGGTTTTAAGTCTTTGCTCTACATCCAAAAAGGCAGTGGGCTCATCAAAGAGGTAGATATCGGCTTCCTGTGATAATGTTAAGGCTATTGAGAGTCTTTGCAATTCTCCTCCACTGAGATCTTGCACTTCTTTATCCATAAGCTCCTCCAGGCTGAAAGGACGGATGATCTCTGTCTTGAAGATATTGGTGCCGAAATTAGGGGCGGTGGTAATGAGGAGATCCTGCACGGATCCACTAAAATCAGATGTCAGATACTGGGGTTTATAAGCCACCTTAACCTTTTTATTTATTTTCCCTGAGTCCGGCTTAGCCACCCCAGCCAGCATCTTGGCAAAGGTGGTTTTACCTATTCCGTTAGGTCCGAAGGCGGTTATGATTTCATCATGATGCACTATTCCACTTTTTATATCCAGCGAGAAATCTTTGAACTTCTTTTTTAAGCTTGTGTACTCAGTAAGTTCCTCTGTATCCACCTCAGCGGCGGGAGGTCTTACCTCGAATATTATGGGCTGCTTACGGAATCTGACATTCTCCTCCCGCAAAAAACCATTGATATAAGTGTTAATTCCTACACGAACTCCCCGCAACTGGGAGACAACCCCATACCCTCCAGGTTCTCCATAAAGGATATGCACATAGTCTGATATTGCATCCAGAGCTGCCAGGTCGTGCTCAATTACCAGTACGGATTTTCCACTCTCAGCCAGGTCCCGGATGACCTTAACAGCGTTAAGCCTCTGCCGCACATCCAGCCAGCTGGTGGGCTCGTCAAAGTAATAAAAATCAGCTTCACGCAGAACCGCTGCGGCTATAGCAACCCTCTGCAGCTCACCACCGCTTAGATTTTTAATATCCCTATCCAGTATGGATCCAAGCTCCAGGACATTCTTAACATCATCCAGGGCATCTCGCTGATTTACCCCCTCTAAAAGATCCTGCACTGAACCTTTAATAAATTTTGGTAGGAGATCTACCATCTGTGGTTTGTGAACCACGCTCAACTCACCATCTGATAATTTTTTGAAGTAGTTCTGCATCTGAGAGCCTTTGAAGTAGTTTATGATATCGTCCCAGGAACTTTCCCTCTCATAAAGACCCAGATTGGGTTTCAATTCACCTGAGAGTATGCGGATGATGGTTGATTTACCTATACCGTTAGGTCCTAGCATTCCCACCACAGATTCCTCCCGGATGGTGGGTAATCCAAACAATTCAAACATGTTCTGGCCATAACGGTGAATGGGGTCCTCAAGAGCTTCTGGCAGGTTGATTATGCTTACCGCCTGGAATGGGCAGCGGTTGGTGCATATCCCACATCCAGAGCACAGCTCCTCGGACATTAATGGTTTCTTGGTCTTTGGGTCGATGGTGATGGTGTCTTCCTCCATACGCACCCCGGGGCAGTATTCTATGCAGACGTAGTTGCATTTTTTAGGCTGACAGCGATCACGATCTAATATGGATATTCTACTCAAATTTTATCACCAAAAATAAGTTTAATATTAAATTTTATACCTTTTAGTTATTTTAAATAATTATATAATGATTCTGAGATTTTTATTTATAATAATTCTTTCATTTCTATTATAAAAATTAATTTATAATTTATTACATATTTATAAACAATTAAATTTCATTATTTAATGATTGAGAGGAATAAGAAATATGCCAATAAAAATTACCAGCCCTGTTTTTAACGAAGGAGAACCAATACCAGTCAGGTACAGCTGTAATGATGTGAATGTTTCACCCCCGCTGGAAATAAAAGATGTCCCACATGATGCTAAAAGTATAGCCATTATACTGGAGGATCCTGATGCATCAGGAGGTTTGTTCACCCATTGGTTAATATTCAATCTACCCCCAGATACCACAAGTTTGCCGGAGCATATTATGTCCCGAGAATTAATGGATGATGGATCTAAACATGGTATGAACAGTTTTGGCCTGGTGGGTTACGGAGGTCCCTGCCCACCTAGAGGAACACACCATTATTTCTTCAAAGTTTATGCTCTGGATGTAAAACTTGATTTACCACCACTGGTGCAGAGGAATGAACTACTACAGGCTATAGATGGACATATTCTTGACCAGGATGAGTTGATGTGCTTGTTCACCCGATAAAAATTACAAAAACAAACATTTTTTTACTTCTATTTAAACAAAACTTTTTTAACACTTCATATTAAAGAGAATTTATATTAATCTAATTTTCCAGGGTTATTCTATTGGTGAATTTTTCATGAAATATCGGGAACTACTCAGAAAACCATTTTTTATCCTTTTCATTACCACACTGGCTATCACAGGGTATCTATTGTTTAAACAGTTCTATATAGGGGTTCCTTATTATGATGTGTTTGTTTACCTGAATAATGCCCTGATATTTGCCGGTATACCGGTAGGTAATGTAAGTGTTATTTATCTGTCTCCTTTAATGCCCTTTCTCACATCTATAATATTCAGATTAGGTTACATCTCTGCCAATGCCCTGTTTATCCTGGATGCTTTTATTTTTATCTGGGGAATCATTGGGTTATATCTCCTGTTGAGACAGAGATTTAATCAGATACAAAGCTTAACTGGTTCTATTATCTTTCTTTCATTCCCCCTGATATTTACCTGGGCTGTTTCTGGCGGGATAGATATACCAGGGGTTTCTATATCCATATGGGCTATCTACCTTCTGGTTCTTGGGGTAAATAGGGATTCTAATTATCTGTACCTAGTTTTCCCTTTATTGATGGTAGCATTCCTGGCCAGGTACACATCAATAATACTGATATTCCCTATTTTCCTCTATTTAATTATTAATAAGGATGCTCTGAAGCATTTTAGAAAGATAATTATTGGAATTTTAGCCAGTTTGGCTTTATTCATTCCTTTTATAGCTTATTTCTACACAAAGCTGGGTAATATAACCCCACTTATTAACCTGGTCACCTCCACCATCATGGGGGCTGGTGGTGCGGTGAATGATCTGGGCTATAACCCGGATAAACTCTATTTCCTGTTTAACCTGCTTAACTACATAAATATAGGGCCGTTACAGGGAG
>JAJRAE010000070.1 GCA_028682985.1 Methanobacterium sp. | reverse complement strand
GTATCTGGTCTTAATGACGTGGCTAAATTCAAAAGAGACTCAGAGAAATATAAAAATAAGGGAATTACCAGCCAGGCTGTAGAAGTTGATTTTGATAAATTAGCAGAAGGTGTAAGGGAAACCATTAAAAAGCTGAGAGAAGTAAATGAAACAGAGACTTTGAAAGCGGGTGTGGAAATATTAAAAGGAGCGGCCCAATTAGAAAATAATAAGGTGTTATTAGATGGAGATGTTCTTTCCTATGATAAATTAATAGTAGCCACCGGTGCCGGAGCCAGTATACCTAACCTTAAAGGATCAGAACACGGTAAAACCTATCGTGATGTATTGGACTTTAAAAGAATTCCTCAGGAATTGATTATAATAGGAAGTGGAGTGATAGCAGCAGAATTTGCCAGCATATTTTCCATGCTGGGATCAAAAGTCCATGTTTTGTGTCGTAATCAGTTTTTAAAAATGGTTGACAATGATTTAAAGGGGTATGTATTGCGAAAACTACTGCAGGATGTGCAGATCCAGGAAAACATACAGGTAGAAGAAATAACAGAATATGGACTTCTGACAGATAAAGGAAGGATATCTGGAGATGTTCTTTTTGCCACCGGTATGAAGCCCAACTCCAAAATAGTGGAGGATTTGGTAAACCTGGGGGAAAGAGGTGAGATTCGGGTTAACCAGCAGATGCAAACCAGCAACCCTGATATCTACGCTGCTGGTGATGTGGTGGACGGTGTTGGAACCACCCCGGCAGCCCGAATGGAAGGAGTAGTGGCTGCTCGAAATGCCTGTAACATATATGCAGAGGCAGACTACAGCATAATCCCTGGATCCATTTCTTTATATTACGATGTGGCGTTTATAAATAATAAAATCAAAGCAGATGAAGATTCGCTAATTGAAGGATCCATCCCTGGATTTGCCGGCCCCGGATCTTTCTGGAATGTGCTGGACCGGAACACCGGATTTACCAAAGTTAAAATTGATTCAGAAACAGGTGCTATAAAGGATGTTTCAACCATATCCCCATCAGCAAGGACCAGTATAGCGTATCTTGCCCAGATGATGAAGGACAACTACAGTTCATACGATTTTGATGGTTTTATAGAAACCCATCCTTCCACAGATCCCATCTATAAACTATTAAGGTTGTTTGCGAAGTTCGGATAATTAAAGAATTGTTTGTATGATAAACTCATTTTTTTTATATCGTCTATTTAATTAAAGGAAGCATTCATTGTTTAAATAAGTAATTAATGTTAGGTGAAATTTCCTCGAAAAACTAAATAGCAAATTATATAAGGTATTTTGTTTGATATTTGATAAGAAATAAGAGACTTTGCATTGGATGGGATTAAATATATTGTTTGTTGAAAATTTTTAGAAAACTTTTTTAAATAATTTTTATAGGCGGTAAAATATTGATTAAACAGAAACCAATTCTATCAGTGATCACGCTATTTTTTACAGCAATTATTATTATTTCAGCATATGCAGTAGACGCTGCGACCAACACCACCACCGTGGATTCCACAATCAAAGCCGATTCAGATAATGCCAATGCATCAAATAACAAAAAATATGATGATAACTGGACGAGTTCTGCTTTAAATAATGAAAACGAAGTCAGTGTCCAACTCAACATATCTGGTTCTGTAGATAATAGTGTAGATTTCAGGAACACCAGTGTTGAAATTAATAAGGGTAACAAAGTGCTGAAATGGAATTACACTGTAAACAATTCAGAATATGGAGAAAATGGTTATGGGACACTACGTGTACTTGCTGGTTCTAATCCCCTAAACTTCAGAGAAAAAATAAACTACACCGCTATAGTGGATGCAATTGGCTTTCAGGAAGCCCAATTCGGTGATGTTCAGCATATTACCATATATGGAATAGATGATGAAAGTGTCATAGAAGAATATGGATACGGAGATTGCTGGGCAGATTCATGCTGGTTATACAATAAATTATCCGCTGCCGGAGTTCAGGTCAGGATTATGGGCTATGAAGACGGTGGAATAGATGATGGATACAGACATACCTGGATTGAAATAAATATAGGTAACGGATGGCAGACCTGGAATTACACCAAATATAATTCCCAACATGCTGGTGATAATGGTTACGGTACTCCCTTTGTACTAATAGGCCCAGGTAACGCACCGGCAGATATTATGAAAACCGGATATTAATACATACGAATATTACTTTAACTTAAATTTTTTAGAAATTTAAAAAAACACAATTTTAGAAATAATCATTCTTTTTTTTTAAAATCAGTCTTTTTCCCAGTTTATATCGTCCATTATGTTCTTCCAATCATTCTTTTGAATCCGGAATAGATATTCATATTCCTCATCATGATCGTCTGGGTTATAAAGCATGTCATCATCATTAAGAATAGGGATGTAATTATAATCAACTCTACAGGACGTTAACCAGATACCAAAAAAGATGGCGGCTTTTTTATTGTAAAGTTTTAGTAAAACCTCATCATCTTCTTTGATAAGTTTGATTTTCTCACCAAAGGATTCCATCAATTAATATTTGAATTTGCTAAATAAGATTTTTATGGGATAATAAGATTTTTAATATTTCATGATTAAATAAATGATCTGTTTTATTGATAAAAAATTAACTTTTATTAGTACCCGGATCTCTAATTTGGGCTTTAATTATGCGGGCTATTCGATCACCAGAATCCAGGACATCAGCACTGTATTTGGAGGCCTGTTTTTTCATATCTTCCAAATTATCCAGGGCAGAAACAGTGGTGTCTTTAATGTTTTCAAGCTCACTTTCTAGCACCGCACCTTCAAATACACGTGCTAGATTATGATACCTACCCCATTTAACCCCTAAAAGTGCTATTACAGGTATCTTAAGTGCTATGGATTCATGAATCATCATACCATCATCAGTAACCACGGCGATGTCCACCAGTTTATATAGGTCCTGGATCCAGTTAATATAACCAAGATTTATGATATTTTCTTCATCCAGAATTTCCACATATTCCTCTTTAAGTGGAGCGCCCACCACCAATATATTAGCCTTTAATCCACTTCTTGCAAGTTCTACAGCACCCTGGGCCATCTTCTTAAACAGTGATGAGCCTGAGGAAAAAAGTATGGTGGTTCTTTTCTCATCAAATTCTGGAGGCATCATCTCCAGGGCTTTTTCTCTATCTCCTTTTATGATATCAGGTGAAACAGGTGAATATGCCTTATAAATATTAGGATTATCCAGTTTCATGTGGAAGAGATTAGATTCTGGTAGAGCGATGGATGTGGCCATTTTGGTACATACCTTGGCATCTGCAGGGGTTATAAGAATTCCTACCCCTGGAGTGTTGGTTAATTTAGCTGCCAAGCATCCTACTACCGCCCCACCCCCAATCACACCCACCACTACTTGAGGGTTAATCTTCCGACATAATCGGGAAGCTTCCCAGGCAGCCTTAGATGTTTTAATTGCGGCTTTGGCCAGTTTTGTTTTAGTTGCAGCATGACCTC
>JAJRAE010000205.1 GCA_028682985.1 Methanobacterium sp. | reverse complement strand
ATGTTAATATCAAATAAACCTAACATTAGAGGCATTAGAAAAGTCGCAGAAGATGTAAAATACCGAACCCAACTGATAGGTAGAGACCAAAGATTATTTGCCGGACTCATTGCCACCCGTATATATGGTATGGCATTAGGTTTTATTCTGGCATTACTCTTAGTTGCTCCCTTCGCTATCTGGAGAATATACTTCGGAGGATGATAAAATGGCAGATGAAGATAAAGATATAATACCAACAGTTATTGTCCCTTCAGAAGCATTCAACCAAGCAAACGTAAGATTAGATGACATGGAAGACAAAGTAGAGTTCACCTGGGGTGAAGTCAACCAGCGAATGGGCCAACAAATAGGTAGAGATATTGGTATTTTATACGGAATAATAATAGGACTGATAATCCTATTTGTGGCTTTCAACGTGGTTAAGGTAGGAGCAATCTTATCAGCCTTTAGTGGAATCTAATTTAAATGGAGGTTTATGTATGTTTAGATTTGACAAAGAACAAGTTGTTTTAGATATTGCCGGCGTCAAATGTGGAGGACAGCCCGGAGAATATCCAACTGTTTTAGCAGGCACCATATTTTATGGTGGACACAAAATTATAGAAGATGAAAAGGCCGGTATATTCGACGCAGAAGCAGCACAGAGCCTAATGAAAATACAGGAAGAAATGTCTGATACCACAGGTAACCCACACTGGGTTCACACCTTCGGACAGACTCCAGAAGCAATTGTTAAATATCTGGAATTTGTTGGTGAACATTCCGACTACCCCTTCCTCATAGACTCAACATCAGCAGAAGCAAGAATAGCTGGAGCAAAATACGCAACAGAAGTAGGATTAGCTGACAGAGCTATCTATAACTCCATAAACATGGCAGCAGAAGCTGAAGAAATAGTTGAAGTGGGAAATACTGATTTATCCGCATCAATTGTTCTAGGTTTCAATGCTATGGATATGACACCCCAGGGTAAATTAGACATCTGGGAAAATGGTGGAAGCGTACTGGATAAAGGTCTCTTAGAAATGGCTGCAGAATCCGGAATTGATAAACCACTCATGGACGTAGCAGTTACACCATTAGGACAGGGAGCTGGACCAGCAGTCAGAGCATCCTTAATGCAGAAAAGTAAATGGGGATACCCATCAGGTGCAGGTATTCACAACGTACCATCCGCCTGGGATTGGATGAGAAACTACAAAAAAGCTAAAGACAAAGGTGGAGAGGGACACCCAGAAGCCTGGCCTGTAGCTGACGTAGGATCCAACCTAATCATGCAGATGGCAGGTGGAGACTTCGTTCTGATAGGTCCAATTGAAAACGCTTCAATGGCTTTCCCAGCATGTGCAATGTGTGATATATTCCTTGCAGAAGCTGCTAAAGATCTTGGAACCGAAATGGTTGAAGAACACCCATTCTTCAAACTGCTCTAAGCGTATAGGCGATTAAATTCGCCTAAAAATTTTTTTTATTTTTTTTAAAATTTTAGTATTACTTTTTTTATAAAAATTATTTCACAAAATTTATATTTGATATCCATTAGAATCTTTATATCATTATTTAATCCTTAATCTGGAGGTAATTCTTTGTCCCCTTTCAAGAATATATTTAAAAGAAGTCCTAAGCCAATCATTGCAAAAAGTAGGTACGTAGGTTTTGATGACATAAAATACAACCCCTACAGTGTAAAAAAGAGGGTGGGAGCTGGAATAACCATGACTCCGGATGTTTATTACATCGTAGCATCAGTTGAACTGGGAAATACCACCACCAAATGCATACTCAGCGCAACCAATCTAAGGGATAGCCGAACCTACCTCTTGGATAAAACAGTGAAAATGACCAGGGACATCCGACCCCCAAAAGAAGGGGAAAAAGTCTTTGGGGAAACAGTATGGGAAGTGGAGCTTACCAAGGAATCAGTAGCAGAAATGATTAAAAGCACCATACTGGAGTCAGTTAAACGTGCAAAAATAGATATTAATGAGGATCTTGACTTTGTTGTACGTTCAACAGGTGTTACTGCAGGCTTTGCATCTCCAGTTGAAGTGGGTGAACTGATTATTGCATTGGCCAATGGTTGTCTGGATGCTGGTATACCTCCACGGAAGATGTCACCAGCCATGTCAGTGGATAACTTTCCGGAACGACTGAGAAATTACACCTTACTTGATCAGGTGATGTTTGACGGAGCGGTGGTAAGTGTAGTACCGCCTACCGGTAAAGTAGTGGTAGCTAATGAAATGGAAGGAGAACTGGTGACTGCAGGTTTAAAAGCTGGTGCAAAATGGACAGATGTAGATTACCGTAACCCAGTAGTATCTATGGATTTTGGAACCACCCTGGCCGGTAGGATAACCAATGCAGATGAACCTTATGCCCGTACTGTCGGTAATTTCTGCGGACTGGCAGGAGCAGTATCAGACGCCATAATAAGAGGAACCGAAAAGGTGGATAAAAGGGGAGGAGCGGCTCTGGACCTTTACACCAAAGATATAGTTAAAAATGCTGATTGGAAAGCTGCCAAGAAATATGCAGAAAAAATCCATGAACATGTGGATATCAGGAAAGTCCCAGAAGGTAGAGATAGATTTGGAACCGTACCGGTGGATCCTGAAGCCGCCTACAATGCAGGTACCACTATAATTGGATGTGATATCGGGGAAAACGGTAGTGAAATAGGAAAACTTACCGATTTAGGACATCAAATTTATGAAGAAACCGGGATACACACCCTGTTTGCCACTTTAGATCATGTAAGTGCCCTTATAGTTAAAAGGTTAATTGAAGAGGCGATAGACGAAAATGTTATTGCAGAGGGTTCTGTTTTAGGTGTAACAGGAAGAGCGGGTATAACTGGTAGAAAACCGAATTTGATACTGGAGTATGCCCAGGATTATTTTGAAAATGTAATATTTGTTGCCGATGCACTTGCTCTGGGGGCTGCGGTAATGGCTCGTTGTATGAATTCCATAGGAACCCCCAAAGTTCCATTAGGCGGTCATAGAGGAGGGCCCTGTATATT
>JAJRAE010000238.1 GCA_028682985.1 Methanobacterium sp. | reverse complement strand
GAACCGTCCAGGTTTCCTGAGATACCAGGAAGCGGTGGTAAGAAGGTGTATGAAAGGGATTTAAAGATGGGCTGGTCATTTAGGAAGGAGACCTTTAAACCATCCTTCTTTTCTATTACGTCATTTTTAATTCCTTCCTGCATAATCGTATGATTCACGCCGGTGAGGTTTTCATTCCCCTGCATATCTCCAAAAGCACCCACCATGGCCAGCCCGGCGAGTTCATAGTGCTTCATGGGCCGCACTGCTAGATATGTTACTCCGGAGCCGCTCACGTCTCTGGTTCCATCCAAACCAAACAGGTGGGGATTGATGTGAACCACCCCATCCTGTTCCTCGGCTGAGTCCATGGTTTGATGGTGATCTGCTATTATGGCGTTGCCTTTCAGTTTCCCTATTCTCTTGGTCCAGGCGCTTCCCATGTCACTGAAAAAGAATAGTTCATATTTTTCCTGGTTTAGTTTATCCAGGACCTCCTCTTTTAGCCGTGGCACTATGGTAACATGGAATTTACCCTTTTCCCGGGCGATAGCGTTGCATATGACGCCGGCCGCGGACATTCCGTCAGCATCATTGTGGGAGATTACTCTAACCACATGGTCCTGATCTAGATGTTCCTTTAATAATTTATAGGCTTCTTCAGCTCTATTTAACAAGGAGTGTTGTTGATATGCACCATTTTTACTTGATTTTGACATATAATTTCCTAGTAAAGTATTACTATTATTTTCATAAAATTAAAGTTTTCAACATTATTTATTGTTTGGAATTTTCTTATTAATCTTCTGACTTTTAGATTATACTTAAGTTTTTGTGGATATGTATTTATTTGACCAGTAACGTTTTTCATTTATTCAGATTTATTTATTGTTCTCTAGAAAATAAGGCTTTAAAGGGCCCGCCCGGGATTGGGAATTTTTCCTAATTGATAGTAACTAATTTCTTCTACTGTAGAAAACTATATAAATGAAATATTTTTTTCAAACTTTAAATAAATAAGAAAAAAAATTAAAGATAGATCTAGTCAATCTCCTCCCATTAATAGTCCGATTACACCGAAAATTAGCATGAATATTAGTAGTATCCATATAAAGTAAACGGTAAAGACTGGGAATAATAGGAATAATATTAAAATTATAATTGCAAGCCCAATCATGGATCCACCGCTCGCTTGTTGTTTTTCCACCATTTTTTTCACCTCCAGTTAATTTTTAAATTTGGAATAATCAATTGAACCTTCAAAGGCTAAGTAAAGGCCTTCTATGAATATTCTTATCGTCGATATGAAAACTAAGATAAAGAAAAACAGAACAACTGAAAGTATAAAAACTTCTAAATAAATTAAACTGAATTGTAATGGAGGCAAATTAATCGCATAAGGTAAAGTGCTGGAGGAAATATCTAAAATCCATTTGCTTAATATTATTACAATAATAGTGAAAAAAATAGTAATTATTGAATAAATTGTTGTAAGGTAAAATCTTTTAGCACAAGCAAATAAAACATCCTTCAAATGCTCTGAATTGGTTCCTTCATGTGCATATTTAAAGGACATATTAGCCAAAGCCGCTCCTGCAGCAATTAAACTTATACTTGAGACGAATAAATAAACTGGATCTAACTGCATCGCAAACTGATAGAAACCATAAGGAACTAAAATAAGATTAATTATAACAAATATTGCATACTGTCCATATAAAATCTTATTAAAAACCTGAAATTCTGTATTACTATCTTCTTTAAAAGAAAAATTACCACTGAAAAAATTAAATAGCATTAAATATTTCTTATTTAAAAAGGAAAAAAATACATCGAGTATTAGAATAAGTAAAGGTAGAGCACTTAAGGCATTAATAGTTAAATAAACTTGATTCACATCTTTTTGAGTATATCCATTATAAGCATAAAATATGCAAATAAAAATAATTAATATAATCAAAACAAACGAAATTAATCTTAAGTAAATCTTTTTCATATTATCCATCAACTTTAATTTTTCTAATATTAACAAAACGTATCCGATTTTTTACAAATTACAAATAGTTAATCTAGTGGTATAAGCTCGTCCGCCCACCATTCAGGAGGTTCTTCTACAACAGGCGTATAGATAACTCTTTGCTTTCCAGGAATCGGTGGCCATTGATCAAATTGTTTTACCTGACGGGCAACAACAGCTTCTTTAGTGATATTAAATACCGTCAGGTCTTGCGTTTGAACAACAGGACCTTTATATACACTGCTAAGTTCTTCAAAGATCATAGGTATAATCTGTGGTGAAAGTAAAGTATGCCAGAGACCAGCCATACGCGGTTTTACCATTCCAAAAACCTTGCCTGCAGCTTTTGGTGAAGTATGGGCAGCATTGAGGGCCATAGTTGCCCGTTCGATAGAAAGACCCGAAGCAGCGGCAAGAGCCTTAGCAGGTGGAAAACATTCATGGATCAGTAAGTCAACTCCATCTTCACAGACGCGTACAAGAGGCCAGGAAGGACGTGCATCACCAGAAAAGCAGAAAGATAATCCAGCGAAATCGACACGATAGCCCACCGCACCACTGATGCAATGAACAACAGGGAATGATGTCACCTTGACACCATTTTCTTCATATATAACTTGTGTATTACGGAAATCAAACTCTGAGCTAACAATCCGCTGACTGTCAGGATTAATAGCTCCCTTATCAGCTGCATTATTCCAGGCCAATGCTTCTTCGATCGACTCGCAGAAGTGCTTCGTGCCCAGATGAGACTCTGTACCGCCAGGCCCCCAAACATAAATTGGCCCATCTGCACGTCCGACTTTGGACAAGCTGCCACTAAGAGTGATCAGATCGCCCATATGGTCAGCATGCAAATGGGAAATGAATACCTTATTTAATGCATTCACCGGTAACTTCAGACTCGCATAGTTTGCAATAGCTCCCGTTCCTATATCAAAAATGAAAATATCACGCTCTGGGTTGCCGACTTCAACAAGGATGCTTGCTGAGGCCTGAGCTCGCGTGGGCCAGGGATTACCACTGCCGAGCACCGTCACACGTATTTCTCCATATTCCAGCTCTTCCTCACCTGGAATGAACATCTCTGCATATTCTCGGCTTGGAGTGCCAACGATCGGTGTGCGGGTGATTGCCTTCGTGCCACCTGTAAAAGCCGGCACTGGTAGGGGGTTGGGTTCATTATTCGTCATTTTGTCTTCCTCTTTTAAAGGATATCTTAAATACAAGATACCCAATATTTGATTTTTCGATATTTATAGTCAGCTTTGAATCTCCTCAATTTAAATAATTTTCTTAATTTTTTTTATATCTTTATTGCTTGGAATTTTGGTGAAAACCAGGGCAAAACAATAATAAAACCCATATTTTCAGTTTTAAATCATTTAAATCATAATATTTACTTTCGGCACAAACTTAGTTAAACACACTGGTATATAACGAAGGCAACATCCAGGAATCCTACCGCTTCG
>JAJRAE010000008.1 GCA_028682985.1 Methanobacterium sp. | reverse complement strand
TTCCTTAATATTCTTTTTATTTTTTAACTTACGATTTAATTCATCCATATTTTTAATATCAATCGATTTTAGAACCTTAAATTTATCATCAATGCCCTTTTTAAGTATCTGTTGGCTGGGAAGTAGATCTGAAGATGTTATTTTATCTTTTAAATCATCCAAGCTGATTTTACTTAAATCGATATAATATCCCATAATATTCTCCCTCGTTAATACGAATATTTTATACTTCTGCAAAGATTAACTAAATTTAATTTTAGTTTCATTTAGAAATAAGTTGATTAATAGAAGCTTGAAGTACAGGGATTAAACTTCTGTTTTGATTAATCTCACTCAGATTTGCATTATTTTTAACCTGATATTCATCTTGTATAATGAGAATTTTAATCCCATATTAGCGGGGGTTGGTTTTGGTGTCATATTCATTGGTATGGGCTTCAATATCCAGGTTAGAATAGAACTGGGAAAAAACTGGGTTCCCTCTCTAAAACAACTGAAGGACAGGAACCGTAACCAGTGGAATTTATTCTAAAATTAGACACCCCTTTTAATACTTCTATCTTAATCTACAATGTTTCCTAAATTTTAATTCAATTCTTTTTTTACATCCTCTAAAAACTCTCTGATCAATTTCACACCATCAGAAGTCACAGGGGCGGTGTGTCCAGTTAAAATTACTTTAATATCATATTCTAAAAGCTTTTCCATGGATTTCACGTATTTTTCAGGATCCGGGATTAATCTTTTACCCGGGCTGTGCAGCTTTCCATCCCGTAACTGTAAATTATCCCCCACAAAGATAGCCCTTTTATCCGGATTATAAAGACATATACTTCCCTCAGTATGACCGGGTGTGTGGATAACTCTGTATCCGCCTATAATATCTCCTTCTTTGAGTAATATATCTGGCTCCACAGTCCCCGACCTATATATTACCTGATATAATTTAATAAGTGAATTCATGAAGGCACCGCCCGCATGCCTAGCTTTCCCCCTAATATAATCAGCATCATCCGGATGTACCGCTACTTTAGCCCCGGTGATTCTTTTGATTTTGCTCAGACTGCCCACATGGTCGAAGTGGTTATGGGTTATCACTATAGTTTCTATATCCTGGGGGCTGCGATTCAGGTTGTTTTCAATGTATTCCGTTATATTAGATGAGTTACCTGGTAGACCGGTGTCTATGAGCATTAGTTCATCACCATCCACTGTCAGATAGCAGTTTACCATTCTACCCCTTAATTCATGAATTCCGGGAATAATTTCCACTCTAAATCACCCTTCTGTTTTACTGGTTTTCCTTCCAATCATGAAACGGTCTATGGCCAGGTACAATTTAAAAACCGGAGGCAGTACTTTGGTGATCACTCCCTCCATTTCTCCGGAGACATCATCTAACAGGTCCATGATGGGCAGTTCCTGAGGGCAGTGGGTTTCACATTTCCCACATTTTCTACATTTGGAGGCGTATGCAATTTCTCCCTCATGAAACACTCCCAAACCTATGGCATACAATATTTTATTCTGCATTTTATCTCCGAAAATGTGCATGCTGTCATATGATTCGAAGCATCGAGCTATATCCACTCCGGCGGGGCAGGGCATACAGTAGCGGCATCCAGTGCATCCAATCTTCATTAATTCTCGGTATTTATCCCTTACCTTTCCCACTAACTCTAATTCTTCATCGGTGAGTGAGTTGGGGAGAGCTTCATCTGCTATGCGCAGGTTTTCTTTGATGTGTTCTTCTTCGTTCATACCTGAAAGTACGCAGGTTACCCCGGGGTGATTTAACACCCAGCGCAATGCCCATTCTGCAGGAGTTCTTTTAACAGGGGCTTGATCCCATATTTCCTGCACTTCTTGGGGAATTTTTTTGGTTAGATTACCTCCCCGGAAAGGTTCCATGATAAAAACACCCATACCTTTCGCCGCTGCATATTCTAAGCCTTCACGACCGGCTTGATTCTCTTCATCCAGGTAGTTATATTGGATTAAACAGAAATCCCAGTCATATGCATCTACTATTTCTTTAAATAGATCTTTATCTCCGTGGAATGAGAAACCAGCATTTTTTATTTTACCTTCAGCTTTTATCTGGTCTAAAAATTTTAGAGCATTAAATTCCTTCATTTTCTTCCAACCAGGATGAGTAAGACCGTGAAGCATATAATAGTCAATATGGTCGGTTTTGAAGTTTTCAAGCTGAACATTACATATTGTTTCCAATTCTTCTGGTTTGTTCACCTTCCATGGGGGTATTTTAGTGGCTAATTTCACTTTTTCACGGTATCCATCACCTAAAATCCGGCCTACTAATGGTTCATTCATGTATGCAATGGCGGTATCGATAAAGTTAACCCCCTGATCTATAGCGTATCTGATCTGTTCGGTAGCCCTTTTTTCATCTGTTCTACCATTTTTAGTGGGCAATCTCATGGCACCGTAGCCTAATACAGATAATACATCTCCTGTTTTTTCTATTTTACGATATTGCATATTATCATTCTCCGCTTCATGTAATTTATAAGGAGACACCGTCCCAGAAGAGCTCAAAAGCCTGGTCAAGATTTTTATCTCCTAATTTTTCTGGATATTTATTGAAGTAATTGATGGTTGAAATTATATTTCCCCAGAAATATTCTATCATAATTTCAAATGGCACTTCTTTAAGTTCATTATCATGAACACCCTTTTTATATACAGTTAACAGGGCATCAGTTTGGGTTTCCAGCTGTTCCTTAGTTAGAGAAGTTATGTAGGGTGATGTGTGGAATATGAGGATGAACTGGAACTTATATGGGTTTTCCATACTGAAATAAATGAATTTACTCCATAAACCTTTTAGGTTCTCCTTTAAGGATTTATCAACTTCAAAGTGTTCTTTCATTTGGGAGAACATGCTTTCTTTAGTGTATAGATATAGACTATTTATTAGTTCTTCTTTGGTTTTGAAGTAATGGAATAATGTTCCGGTGGCTACTCCGGCTGTTCTTGCTATTTCTGCAGTTGAAGTGCCGTGAAATCCCTTTTCTACAAAGAGTTGTAGAGCGGCTTCCATTATTTTCTGTTCTTTTTCTTTCAAATTTTTGCACCTAGAAAAAAATTATTATTAGACTGATTAGTCAGTTTAGTATTTAAAGGTTTTCATTTCCACAAAAAAAGAGAAATGAAAATAAATTAAATAAATCTTAATTTAATTTAGATAATATCCTTTATATCCTGACTTTTCGGGTCAAAATTAATGAATTTACGAACAGACGGAATTAGAAACAGATTAAAAAAGACCAGGAAACTTAAGATGAAGCATACCAAAAATATGGTTCTTATTGGTATAATTTCTGCTAGAATACCTCCAGTGATCATAGCAACCGGTGTCAACGCCATAGTAATTGTCCCTACCAGACCCATCACCTTACCCATCATATCATCTGGAACCACGGATTGAATGGATGTCAGGATGAATATACTGGCCACTGATTCAGTAATACCAGCAATTAGAAGGAGTATAGCCATCAAATAGAAGTTTGTTATAAGGGCGAATATGATAAGACAGATGTTGGAGATAGACAGGGAAACGAGCATCAGTCCGGCTCTTTTGTTTGGCCGGATAGTGATGGATGAAAGCACCACCAGACCCAGAAAAACACCGACGGTGTAACTGGCCATTGCTATACCATATTTGGTTGCTCCTAATCCTGGTGTGAATTGGAAGAGAGGAATTAGAAGTACCACTGCGATATGTATCAGAAAACTAAATAATGCAAATATAATAAGGATATAAAAAAGTCCCTTAAGCTTCCAAACAAATTTTAATGAATATTTTAAGTCTGAAACAAAATTTTCTGTGGTTATTTTAGATTCTCTGCTTTTGGGGATTTTTGCAAAAATAAGTGAAGCTCCAGAAATTAAAAATGACAATCCATTTAAAAAGAACATAAAAGGTGCGCCAATTAAACCGTATAGAAACCCTCCTATTCCATTTCCCAGAATATCTGCACCTGTGTTGGCCATTCCAAATAGAGAGTTGGCATTGGTGAGCTTATCCTTGGGGACCATTTGAGGAAATACAGACATTACAGATGGTCCGAAGAAAGCACCACCAATACCCAATATTATACCTGCTATAAATACCATCCATAACTGTAAGATACCCATAAATGCCGCTATAGCAACCAGAATAATTGTTATACCTCTTATTAAATCCGTTAAAATCATCAATCTTTTCCTGTTGGTCCGATCTACGACTACCCCGGCAAAAGGAGCTAGTAAAACACCAGGTAATAGGGATGTGGCCATTAAAATACCCATAAGTGCGGGAGAACCAGTAAATGCTAAAACCCAAAATCCGAGAGCAATTTCATAGATCATATCACCCATAACTGATACGAATTGGCCTTGTAGAAGTAAATAAAGGCTTAAAGATAGAAATTTACTCTTTTCAGGATGTGTGCTGCTATTTAAGTCTTCATTATTATATTTAGTTAATTTTTCGTTATTCATCATATCACAAATATTACTCAAATCAAATATTCTGTATATCAAACTATTTGTTAGTCAAATATTATGGTTAATATAATATATACTTATCGGAATATTTATATCTATAAAATAATAGATTACGAATCAATGAAAGATGAAGATGTGCGGATAATAAGCAACCTTTTCGATGTAATAGGGGACAAACTCCTGAAAACCACTGAATTACTCCTTCATAAATATGGGAATTTGACTATAGCCGAGGCAAACGCTGTTTATGCGGTGGGCCCCCTAGGATCAAAGACTATGAAGCAAATAGCAGAAACCTTAGGAGTAGCTGTAAGCACACCAACCAGAACAATCGATAGATTATTGGATAAAGAGTTAGCCAGCCGTAAGGTTGATCCCAACGATAGAAGAAAACTTTTAATTGAATTAACACCTAAAGGTAAGGAATTACTGGCGGAGATGGATGAAGAGGGAATGATTATGGTTGCTAAAATGCTGGAACACCTCAAGGATGAAGAAATTGAATCCCTCAAAAAAATCCTCCTAAAAATTGCTGAAAACCTCTGAATTAAAATCCTTCGAATAATTTATATACCCTAAACCACAAATCCAATATTGAAGTTTAATTTCTCTTCTAATTTGTAATTAATAGTTTATTGATATTTTTCTGACTATTTGAATTAGATTTATAGATATTTATCGATTTTACTTAATCAATCGATTTTTTAAATGATTAAAACGGATTAAAATGAACTACAACAAAGAACATAGTGAGCAAGTTGATCAGCGTATATCCATGGTCACAGGCGACCCTAAACGCGCAATTCGTGTACTATCTGTGCCAATGATAATTTCCATGATGCTTATCATGGCCTATAACCTGGCAGATAGTATATGGGTTGCTGGTCTTGGAGCTGAAGCTC
>JAJRAE010000015.1 GCA_028682985.1 Methanobacterium sp. | reverse complement strand
GGGGGCAGGACCCCCACCAACAAAAAAAACCCCCAAAAAACCCCACCCAACAACCCCAACAAACCCCCCCACCACCCCCCCCCCCCCCCACCCCCCCCCACCCCAACCACCCCCCACCCCCCCCCCCCCCCCCACACCCCCCCCCCCCCCCCCCCCCCCCCCCCCCCCCCCTCCCCCCCCCCCCCCCCCCCGCGGGGTTGAATTAATTCTATTTATTAAACCATTATTTTTTTTCAATAAAAATGTAATTAAATTTTTTTTTATTAAATATTCTAAACATTAATTTAATTAATACTATAACAAGAAAATAATTTCATCTATATTCAAATATTATATTTCAAAATCCAGGATTTATGATGAAAAAAGCTTTAATAATAGGAATAACAGGTCAAGACGGTTCTTATTTGGCTGAATTACTTCTAAATTATGGTTATGAAGTCCATGGTATTATAAGAAGAAGCAGTTCATTTAATACTGGAAGAATTGACCATATTTTCCAGGATATACATGAAAATGGAAATTTAAGATTACATTATGGGGACCTTACAGATGCTGGACAAATCTCATCATTAATTTACAAACTTCAACCTGATGAAATCTATAATCTTGGAGCACAAAGTCATGTTCGTGTTAGCTTTGACATGCCAGAATACACCAGCAACGTTGTTGCATTAGGAACCACAAGAATACTGGAAGCTATGAGACACAGCAATAAAAATATGAAATTATATCAAGCTTCCAGCAGTGAAATGTATGGAACAACAGCATCACCACAAAGCGAGGAAACCCCATTCCATCCAAGAAGTCCCTATGCCTGTTCCAAAACATATGCATACTGGATGGTGAAAAATTACCGGGAAGGATATGGCTTATTTGCATCAAATGGAATATTATTTAACCATGAATCACCCAGAAGAGGTGAAACATTTGTTACTAGAAAGATAACTATGGCATTAGCCAGAATATTAGCCAAAAAACAGGAAAAATTATATTTAGGTAATCTATATGGAAAAAGAGACTGGGGATTTGCTCCAGAATATGTAGAAGTAATGTGGAAAATTTTACAGCAAAAAAACCCGGACGACTTTGTATTGGGCACCGGAGAAACACATTCTATAAATGAGTTCCTAAAAACTGCATTTAATTATGTTGGATTAGAATTCGAAAATTATATAGAAATTGATCCCAGATATTTCAGACCTACAGAAGTAGAATCCCTTGTTGCTGATACCCAAAAAGCAAATAAAAAACTAAATTGGAAACCTAAAATCAAATTTAAAGACATTATAAAAATTATGATAGATGCAGATATGAGAAAATTAGGCTTGGAAGTTATTGGAGAAGGAGATAAAATCCTTGAAAATAAATTTCCTAATAAATGGTGGCAGAAAGATTAAATTCAGGCTATTTATTATCCTCCAGAAATTAATATTGACATAATATACTGTTCCCGCAACATAAATGTAGTTTTAATTGGTTATTTATCATTTTTATCCCTATACCATTTAATAGTATCTTCTAATCCCTCAGATAAATCTACTTTAGCTCTAAAACCAAATTCTTTCTCTGCTTTACTTATAACCAAACATCGCCTGGGCTGTCCATCAGGTTTAGTTTCATCCCATACAATATTTCCTTTGTAGCCTGCTAGTTTTGCTATTAATTCTGCTAAATCTTTTATTGAAATTTCAAATCCAGCACCAATATTAATGGGATCAGGTTTATTATAGTTCTCCGTTGCAAGAACAATAGCTTCAGCTGCATCTTTAACATACAAAAATTCTCTTGAAGCAGATCCAGTACCCCAAACATTTACCTCTCCTTTCCCCATGTCAACAGCTTCTACAAATTTCCTTATTAAAGCAGGAATGACATGTGAACTCTCTAAATCGAAATTATCTCCTGGACCATAAAGATTTACTGGTAATAGATATATGGAGTTAAAATTATATTGTATCCGGTAAGATTGAGACTGTACCAGTAACATTTTTTTAGCCAAACCATAGGGGGCGTTTGTTTCTTCAGGATATCCGTTCCATAAATCATTCTCATTAAATGGAATAGGAGTAAATTTAGGATAGGCACAAACAGTGCCTATAGCCACAAATTTTTCCACATTTTCCCTCCTAGCAGCTTCCATTAACTGTATACCCATTATTGCATTATCATAAAAGAGAATTCCCGGATATGATCTGTTAAATCCAATTCCACCAACTCTGGCTGCCAAATGAATAACTACATCAATATCATGCACTGCTTTAACACAATTATCCATTATTCTTAAATCCATCCCCCTGCTTCTTGGAACTCTAATATCTTCCTCTTTCACTCCTCTATCTATTAATTTCTCTACAACATAACTACCCAGGAATCCTGCACCACCGGTAACCAGAAATTTTTTATTTTCCCAAAAAGACATAGAATTCACTTCCATCCTCCAAATTGAATAATTGTGCGTGTTAGTTAAATGTTTTTTTTAAAAGGTAAATATTTTAAGTAAAAATATTAGCGGTTATGATTAACTAAATTTAGTAAGAAATTTCTTATAATTTCCATTACAAAAATAACAAATTGAAAATATATTCTATATGTAAATATAATATTTTTTATTGGAAGATGTAAAATGCTTAAATCAGAAATATATACGGTTGAAGTGGAGATAGCACCATCACACCAGCAGGAAATACTGGATTATATAGTGGACAAATATCTGGAGATAAAAAAGGACACCTTCACCAGTATCAACCGCCGAGTTAACCACTTATACTTCAAAGCACAGGAGCCAGATAAACCAGGGAAACTGATGGTAGAGGTGGAGGTAGATAATCCACTAAAAATAGTCCTCACTCCAGAATCAGATGTAACACCCCAATTTATGGAGGTCATTAAGGAAGACCTGTTATTTCTGGTGCAGCTATTTGAAGACAACCTGCGTCACTCCACACTTTACTTCGCATGGATAGAAGGAAAGGATATTATTCCAGAACAAGCACCCACCGCCCGCAAGAAGCTCTCAGATCGAATGTTTTCAAGCAACATGATACTGATCTACATCCTATTTTTCGGGATAAATATAACCCTATTCCTATTATTTGGAATAATCTTCGCCATCGCTGCAATAATAATCTTCCAGCTAGCCGTAGTCCTCTTATCAGACCGTCTGTTCCTATTGAGGAACAACTGGAGGATCACTCCAGAAAATCCCCGGGTGCACATCATCCAATACCAGCTTCCCATTGAAGAGTTCCAGGATTTCCAGAAGAAATTCGGCAAAGAAGTGGTTACCAGGATGAAGAAGGAGATCTACAATAAAACACTGGCAGTTGGAGAATCTCCTACCTGCGAAATAGGAGAAGATATAATGGAAAGCTACGGGTTCCAGTGCAACCCAAAAAGCAGGATAGACAAGTTGGTTGATGTTTACAGTCTAGTTAAGAAGGCCACCGACCAATTCAACCTTCCAGTTCCCAAGATTGTTATATCTAACACCATGGTGCCCAACGCAGCAGCCACCGGACCCAGCCCAGGGCGAGGTTTGATTCTAATAACCACCGGACTCTTGGTGCAGCTGGAGGAGGATGAAATCTTGGGTGTACTGGGACATGAACTGGGCCATCTCCAGGGCAGAGACCCCCTGGTGCTTTTCAGCATAATATCAGCGGAATTCATACTTAGATTTACCCTATTTTTCCCCATAGTACTCATCAACCCCATCATCTACATCATCCTGGTCTTTGCAATCATCTTCTTCATAGGTAAATTCTTTGAAACTAGAGCCGACCTGGTATCTGCCATGAAGATAGGCCAGCCCCAGGTTCTGGCCCAGGCGCTAAGAAAAATAGGATTCGCCAGACTGCAGATGGAAAGAGCCTCACCCACCCGGGTGCCCAGCTGGATCTCCTTCGACACCCATCCACCCATATACTTCCGGGTGGACCGCCTGGAAAACATGAAAACAGTACCGCAGGTTAAACATCCTCTATGGCAGTCAATTAAAGATGTTTTCAGTGGATTTAAGAGGTCTTTTGGTAGGAATTAATAAAAAATTGTTGATTGTTATAAATTGGAATTCATGATATTTTTATTACTTTTCATGAAATCCGTTTTATAATAGTGGGCAGTATGGGCTGCAGTAAATAGACAAAATAACAATAATCCGGTATCAGGAATGATAATATCATTCCTAATGCTGCTATCCCGGGGATAATCAGATGTAGCTTATAAGTTAAATTTACATCTTCCTTTTTGAGGGGTTTATCACTTAGTTCATTTTCTATGACCTGTCTTCTAATTAAAAACGAAAATATTCCCAGCAAGAAAAGATTGGTGTTGAAAAAAAGTGCTGCTGGTGTGCTACTACCATAATCACCAACTAAATAAGTCGAAAAAGGCATTATAGCTACAAAAAATAGCCATATCACGTTTAATCTGAATAATCCCATGTCTGCTCTTTGGATTTGGTCAAATCCACGATGATGGTTTAGCCAAAATGCAGTTAATATGAAGAAGCTGAGAGCGTAAATAAAGATGTTAGTGCCCTGATTTCCCAAGGCAGCCCAAACAGCGGCGTTTGTTCCTCCTGTGGTATCTGGTAAATGTAAATTTAAAACCATTAAAGTCATAGCAATAGCAAAAATACCATCCACTAGTGTTTCAATTCGTTTGGTAGAAATAAATGAATCATTGTAACCTGATTTCACCATACTTATTACCCTCTCAAATAACTTCTGATCTATCTATGATTTTATGGTGTTTAAACAATATTCTCACTTTTATTATGTTCTTATTGATTATTCCAATAAAATATATCTTTTTATGTCTTTTATCCTAAAATTTACCTTTTGTAAGGATACAAAATGAAACACATCTTGTATCGAAAACTATATATCTCATTTTAATTTGCTTAATTATATGGAGAAAATAGTGTTAGGACTTCCCAAGGGGAGTTTAAATAATGTTAACAGGGGAAATACTCATAAGTTACTGATTGACGCAGGTTATGAGGTGAATGGATATGAGCCGGGTCAGGAATCTTATGAGATAAATTTCATAAATGACCCGGAGATCAAAGCTTATTTAACCCGACCACAAAGCGCACCGGTTGAACTCAACAGGCAGATGGTGGATATTGCAATTATTGGCGAAGATTGGGTTAAGGAAGAATCAGTGGCTGGTGATGAAGCATCAATTACTAAGATTGGTGATCTGGACTACGGTCAGACCAGACTGGTGGTAGCCATACCAAGCCACGCACCATATGAAACTTTAACAGAATTTTTCAGGGCAAATAAGGATAGGAACCAACCTATACTATGTTTTACAGAGTATCCCAACCTCACCCGGGAGCATATTATGTCCAACCCAGGATATCAGGAGATCTTCCCTGACAGCATTCCTCTGGTTCAGATCAGAGGACTGGTTAATGGTGATAACCATCAGGTGCAGATAATCAACTCTGACGGCGCGACCGAGGTATACATAGCAAAGGGTGCTGATCTTATTGTGGATAACACTCAGACCGGAAGCAGTCTTAGGAAGGCCGGATTGAAGATCTTAGAGACCATAATGCATTCCAGCGCCGGTCTATATGCCGGGCCCAGCTGCACAGCTTCCAAGAGGGAGAAGGCCCAGCACATATATGAACAACTTTTTGGGGCAGTAAAAGCCCGCAAATACTTTGACATTAAATTCAACATCTCCAACGAGAGAGTGGATAAGGTTAAAGAATACCTGCTTGAAGGTGGTTTCTGTTCTGATGAGCCCACCATCAACCAGGGAAATGAATATTCCCAGGTAAATGTGCTCATACCCAAAAATAAATACCCGGAAATGCTACAGGGAATAAAAGGTTACGGTGCATCTGCTGTTATAAGGGGAAATGTTAAACAGTACGTTAAATAATATAAAAAATCTATTTTTTTTATCAATAAAACAAAATTAAATATTCAAAATTTTTTCGTAAATAAAATAGGAATAAACTGCTCTTTTTTAAAAGTAAGACAATTAGAGAGGTTTAATAAAGAACTTATCCTAGATATATCTTCTCTATTATTATCTTTAATAATTTAAACAAATTAATGAACAATATACCATAAAAAAATTATATCAATAGTTCATCACCAATAAATCAGAACCTCTTAATAAATTGTAACACCCAATTGATAGTTATTTAAAATATTGATCAAAATCATAGTACCTATAACAGTTTAAAGACATAGAATTATTTTAAATATGATTATTCCCATTTATCGAGCTTATTTTATATTATTGTTTAAAATTGGAAAATTCAGGTAATTAAATAATTTTTCAGTTGTTGTTGTATTGTACTAATGACCTTGGCGATGTGTTGAGATTAAAAAAGTCTAATTCTTTAATAAATAAATTTCATTATATTGCTGTAGAATTTGGTCAATTTTATTAAAATTTTATTAATTCTTTAACGGGATGATCCTCACAAAAACTCCCTAAAATTTTATTTTAATGTGAAAGTAGAAATCCATGTTGAAAACATCCATAAAACAACGTACTAATTTAATATTTATTTAAAAAAATTTAGGGTGATAGAGATATGACAAGGGTAATTGCTGTTGCTTCTGGAAAAGGAGGGGTTGGAAAGACTACTGTTACTGCAAATCTAGGCATAGCTCTTTCCTTACTCGAAGAGGACACTCTTATTATGGATATGGATATAAATATGGCTAATTTAGAACTCATAGTGGGACTGGAAGGAAAACAGGTCACCCTGCAGGATGTTCTTGCTGGAAAGGATAATATCTATAACGCTATATATGAAGGACCGGGAGGGGTTCATATAGTTCCTGCCGGCTTATCCCTGCCCAATCTTAAGTACATCAAAAGAGAAAGGATGGAGAAGGTATTTGATCAACTCATAGGCAATGTGGATATAATTCTTATTGACAGCCCTGCTGGACTTGAAAGAGACGCCCTGGCAGCCATGTCACCTGCTGATGAGATGGTTTTGGTAACCACTCCAGAGGTTACTTCCCTGACCGATACACTGAAGACCAAACTGCTGGCAGAGAGAATGGGCATCAGTATACTGGGCGTGGTTTTAAACCGGGACAAGTATGATGACGATTTCCTAACACCAGAAGAGGTTGAAGCAATAATGGACGTACCTATTCTATGCATCATACCAGAAAATGAGGATCTGATCAGTTTCTTTGCCCACGGCACACCAGTTCTTATTGAAGAACCAGAATCACCAGTTTCCACCACTTTCATGGAGCTGGCAGCTTATCTGGTTGATAAGGAATATTCTATGCCGGAAATTCCTAAAAAAAGCTTTATATCCAAATTTATCGACGGTCTTCTGGGAAACACACCATTTAAACCCCGAAAACATCAGGGATACTGAAAAATTTAATAAATCCCATTTTTTCATTTTTAATAAAATTTTTTTAATAATGTACCAATCTATTTACTATTATCTTATTCACAGTTTTTTAATAATTAAATCATAGAGAAAACCATTCTTAACAGTTTTTTAATAATTGAATCATATAGGAAACATATTTCTATGTCATATTAATATAAAACTTAAAACAAATTTAAGTCCAATACAATCGTGATTACTATGGGTTATCTGAAATGTGATGATTGTGCTGGGTATTATGAACTTCAAGAGGGAGAATACCCTGAAGATTTTGACAGTTGCCATTGCGGAGGCCATCTGGAATATACTGATGAACTTGCTGATCTTAAATTCAAAGATAAATTAATATCTTATATCAATATTAAACGGATAGGGGCGGTTTTGGTTGGTGGAATGATCATGCTCCTGTCATTTTACCTTTTCTCACCGGATCCTTACTCTGCTAACTTTGCATATAACAACAACGCATCATTCTATATCTGGTTTGCCGGCGGACTGGTGGCAGCACTTTTAGCTGGTGGAAATATCAGATCAGGAGCATCAAACGGCTTCTACTCTGCTATACTTTCTGGACTGTTAGTTATAATCTACTTCTACCTAATTGCCAATAATTACTTCAACAATCCTGTGCTGGCAGATAATTTGGCCTTATTTGCAGCTCTTTGTGCGGTTTATCTTTTCATACCTGCTATATTCAGTGTATCGGGAGGTTTAATTGCAATAATAGCCCGTAAAACATTTAAAAAATTGGCATGATAAAGTGATGAAACGTTAAATTTATAAATTATAATGTATTTAGATGTTATAAGATGAAAATCTTTGTTTAATTAAATTAAAAAAATGTAGAAATTTGCTTAAAAAATTCTTGGTTCCCCAAAATAAATACAGGTGATCAGATGTTATATGAACTGGAAATGGAATCTGGACTGGAATTCGAAGATGAAATGGATTTCGAAGATGAATGGTTCGAAGAAGAAACAATAAAGGAGCTGGAACAGGCCAGAGGTGAAAAAGTTATTGACACCAAAAAAAAGCGAACTCCAAAATCTAAAAATATGGATGAAATAATCCTTGTATTTGAGGATACAGATAGTCTGGATGAAGAAGAGACCTATGGAATCAGCATTAAAGCAGAAGATATAAAGATTGGTAAAAATGATGGTAAAAATGGTAAATTCAAGAAGGTTGGAATTGCCAAGCTAAAAGAAAACAAATTTCTGGAATATATAACCTATCATGATGATGAATTATTGAACACTCAGCTTACTTTGGCATTTGAAAATGGATACAGCATCGAATTATCAGGATCCAAAACTATTGAAGAGATAAAAGTATAAAATTAACCAAGAGTATTAATTAAAATTTTTAATTTTTTTCTTATTTCTATTTTAATTTATTCAAGTAAATAATTTTTATTATATTCCTATTTTCTAATATTTCTCAGTTTGTTCCAGGTGGATTGTCCTTTTATATCACCGGGGTCTTTGGATAATTTCTTTATTTCTCTTTTTAGTTTTTCAATATCATTCCTTGACTGGGAGAGTAATGTTTCCAGGTTTTTATTCTTATTCTTAAGAGCCTGATATTCATCTTTAAGATTGTCCAGGTTATTCTGTTTCATTGACTTTCGGAAGATTGCAAGCTCTTTTTCTAATTTTTTATTCAACTGTTTTTGCTGGTCCAGTTTGGATATGAGTTTACGATTGGTATTTCTTAACTGGATATTTTCCAGTTCCATTTCGCTACTTACAGTTGAAACTGGTGTTTCCTTATCCTTTGGTGTGAATTTTATCTGATTTCCCATGATTAAACCCTATCTACTTGTTATAATATCAATTTACTGTATAAGGTCCATTTTGGTGTTATGGAGTTCTGCCTCCACATCCTTCTTCTTTCGATCCTTTTTCTTGTGACTTATGTGGGCTGGTTTTATATTGAAGCTACCATCACTGGGATGTAGAGAAAAGACATCATCATCTTCCTTACCCCTTTTCCGGGCCATTATAAATCAATCCTCATATGTTATCATTAAATAGTTCTTTTCTATTTAATTCTTTTATTAGGACTTTAATATTTTTTTCCTTGATTAAAAATTAAAAAAAAATTCCAAAATTGATCTAAATGAAATGAAAAAAAAATTATTTTAAAAAAAAATAGAGAATAAGTGGATTAAATCCACTATTTTAATTAATTTTTGGTTTTAAGCAGTCATTTGAACGTAGTTGGGCAGTTTGCTGTTGGATTTATAGTACTTCAGAATCTTTGAGAACATATAAATCATTTTGGTGTAGTTCACTTTTCCCAGACTAGTGGTAACGTAGTTGGGAGCTCTCCCATTGCTATTTATGAAGCTTATTATGTTCTGGGCCAGTGTAAGGTACTCTGATTTGGTTATGGAGCCTGATTTATAGGTGCCTGATGGGCTAGATGCTGCGCTTACACTTTTAACTGTGATTGATGTTGATGTTGAGCTTCCTCCGTTTAATTCCTTGGTTGCTGTAGTCAGCAGGTAAAGGAATTTAGCCATGCTAATCTGTTTGCTGTTGATGGTTACGTAATTGGGTAATTTTTTGTTTTTGTCGTAGTAGTCTTTCACTGTGGATGCTGCGGAAACCACCTGACTTATGGTTACTTTGGTACCGGTGTTGCTGGTTGATGTACTGGTTGCCCAGACTATTAGATTGGCTATCATATCTGGGAACTGTGGAGATAGTTCAGGGTGTGATCCAATTAGCACTGTTCTACCGTTACCGTAGAAATCACCCACTATATCGGCGTATCCCTTGTACCCGGTTTTGCTGTCGGCATAGGTTGCGAATATCTTGGCTGCGCTGCTGGTAAGATACATGGCCGCTCCATTATAATGAGAAATGGTTACAGTTCCACTGCGGTTAAGCACTTGTGCTCCGGTTGAGGTGATGGTCATATTTAATTTGCCCTCATAGCTAACTGCTTTAGCATACACGTGAGGGGCTATTCCCCATCCGTCATAGTAACCGTCGGTATGTGCAGCTGCTGAGTATGCTCCTGCACAAATTCCCAGGTATCCTCCTCCATTTTTAACGAAGTTTTGGATCACTGATTTACTGATGGTGTTCAGGTACACTGAACCACCACTACCTCCCGGCATAACCAGAAGATCGTATCCTGATAGTATTGATGAAGTAAGACTACTGGAAGTTGCATAGCTAAATGTAACACCTGAAACCAGATTGTTGCTATTGGCACTTGCCAGTGCTGTTTTAACTCCGTTAACACAGTTGGTACTGGCTCCTGTTCCACTGTATATTAAAACTTTGATTACTGTGGAGCTTCCAGCTGCCAGAGCTGATCCTGCGGCAGAAGCTGTGCTACTAATGGTGTCTTCTGTATCAGGAGTCCCTTCATAACGGGTTGAGCTGGTATTTGATGTGCTGTTACCTGTATTATCTGACTGCGTTGTTGATGGCGTTGTTGTTTGACTGCTGTTAGTTGGACTAGAATATGTTGATGAATTAGATTGGTTTTCCTGAGTGGTATCATCGGTCAGGTTTTGATTAACCATGGCTGCTGATACAGCATTCAGGGACAGTGTTAAACTCAAAACTAGTAACACTGTTAATATTACTTTTCTATTAATTATACCGCCTCCGTATCCTATAAAATTCATTTTCTGAATTCTGGATAAGTTTTGATCAATTTTTGACTTATATATACTTTTTGGTTAGAATGTTGAAAAAAAAGGATTATTACTCCTTTTTTCGTAATTTCAGACGCATTTATGAACTTTCTGAATTTGTCATTATATCGTTGTGAATCATCTGTCTCTATATAGAAATAGGGAAATAATTTTAAATGCTGATATGTCTAAATTAATTAACTCTGTCTAAAAGATCTAAATTTAGGGAAAGACTTATGATTATTAACAGCCAGCTTGTGTATTATATTCTTATAGCAATTATATTAATCAT
>JAJRAE010000027.1 GCA_028682985.1 Methanobacterium sp. | reverse complement strand
TTAAGTTATTGTATTCACGAAGATCGTTAGCATATGCCGTGCTGTTACCATTTTTAATATCTGTAGCTTGTTTATTTACATTAGCTAATAATTGATTTGTTAGATCGATCATTTTCTGATCGTAGGCTAACCTTATATCATTAGCGATATCCCCTCTTAGAGTAAGATCATATCTTTGCGCTTTGTTCATGTTTGAAGTGAAATTTTGATTAAGTTCTGTCAGATTCTGTTTTAAACTGTCAGTTCCATTGGTAATATTTTCTGCTATCTCGTCTCTCGTACTTTGAGGCATCAATGATAGTGCATTATAATCTTCGATCATGTTAATCTGGCTCTCTGGAATTTCGGTTAAATTGAAATTTGATGCACTATTTAATTCATCTTTAAAGGTTTTCAAATCTTCAGGCATTAATACCATGGTAGCATATGCATAGTAACTAGCGTATGCACCTACGACTACCACAGCCACAATTATTAAAGCTAATACTTTTTTATTCATCGCTAAAATTCCTCCAAGCTAATTAAATCCTAAATCTCACAATAACTAAAAATTAGTAGGTATTAACTAAATATAAACCTTATAATAAAAGATAAAACGAAAAATATATTAATAATAACTTAAAATTTGTGATTAAAATCACACAAAGACATAATGAATAATAAAAATATATTATTATAAAAATTAGGATGATTTGGTATCAGGATTATATTTTGTCTAATAGGTGTGATAATCTTAATAAGTAGTTTGCTTTTTGCAACCAAAGTAATATTAAAGAAAAGGAAGTATCCTAGTTATTTATGGTTGGAACAGGAGATTAATTATTTAATTAATAGTTTACCTATCTGGAGGAGTAGGTGAAAAACCATGAAAAATTCTTTAAACCGGGGAATTGAAGGTAGAATATTGGATGAGAAAGGAAATCCCCTTGAGGGTTTGGTTGTAATAGCAGAAGGTGCTCTGAGTATAGAAAGGGCAATACTGGATAATCCCTTAGTTAAATTTGCAAAGAAATTTTCACCCATCTCATTTAAAAATGATTATGAATTAGGTGAATCAAAAACAGACAAAAAAGGATTTTACAGGATAAAATATTCTCCCAGTAAATATAAAAACATTTTGGGTGATAAACCAGATATCTGGGTGGTTGTTAAAGATTCCTTAAATTCATCAGAACTTAAAAAAACAGATACATTTAAAGCTGTGGATGAAGCTGTAAAAAAGGTTGAAGATATTAACATTCCAAGAAACTGGGCAAAAGGATGGTATGTAACTTTAGGGGGATCTAATAAGAGTAGATTTACTGTTGACAATAAAGTGGAGCTATTGATTGATAATCAAACTGTACTTGAAAGTTTGGTGCAGTCAATCAATAAAGCAGATTCATATGTATATCTCACTCAATTTGAATTCAACTCCGACTTCCAAGCAACCTACTCAAATCGTGAACCTGCAGAATATATGGTTGATGTTCTAAAAAGAGCAAGTGTTAGGGGTGTGGATGTTAAAATTATTCTAAACGAAAATCTGATCATCCCAGACAGTTATCAGGAAATAGAAGATATTTTTAAAGATAGTGGTGTTGAAGTTCGGGAATTCAAGGCACACGAGCTATTCATGATGCACGCCAAAATAATGGTGGCAGATGGTAAAGAAGCATATGTAATTGGATCTCCTTTTAAACAGGAGTACTGGGATACCAGCCAACATTTAATTAAAGAATTGAAGCGCGAAGGCGGACCAAAACATGACGTGTCTGTTAAGTTAGAGGGAGGATCAGTACATCATGTTGAAGAATTTTTTACCCAAATGTGGAATTACATTACACATGAAGGATACGAAGAGAAAGGGAAACTTAATTTTCAACCTCCTATATCCCAAAGAAACTCAGGATCTAATTTCACAGGGAAACTTCCAGTACAGATTGCCAGGTCAATTACACCAGGGACTTACAATAAAAAAGGAGAACTTGGAATATTTGAAGGATATAGAAAAGCCATTGCTAAAGCAGAGGAATTTATATACCTTGAGAACCAGTACTTCACCAACAGCAACATAGTTAAAGCACTGAAAAACGCCCTGAAAGCCAATAGAGAACTCCAGATCATAGCGGTAATTAATGAAAACCCGGATATTCCCACATATAAAAAACGCCAGGAACAGTGCTTAAAAAAATTAGGGATTGAATCTTATGAAGATGCTTTAAACCATCCCCAAATAGGATTTTTCACTTTATGGTCCACTGGATGGGAAAATAATCAATTTAAAATACAGAGAATATACGTGCATACAAAATTAGCCATTGTTGATGACCTGTGGGCCACTTTGGGAACCGCTAATCTTGATGGTTCATCCCTTACCCATGTAAACGAACTTAAAGGCTTTTTTGATAGAAAATTCCATAGAAATATGGAGATCAATGTTTTACTACCCGAATTAGGCAAAAATGCAGATTCAGAAATTGAAAATATCCGAAATACCTTGTGGCAGGAACATCTGGGCATTGATATATCCAATATACAAATACCACCCAAGGGATGGCTCGAAATATGGCAGGAAACTGCACGACAAAATATAAAATCGTTAAGCCAAAAAAAACCATCTATTAAAGGACAAATCTTACCTTACAGTACAGAAACATCCGCAAGGAATCAACTTGAAGATCTGAAAATAAAAACAGAGGGTTGGGAAGTTTTTGAATAGATTTATGAATAAATTTCTGTTAAAAATCAGCCAGCTTTTCTTGTTTCTTCAACTTCTCATTACGCGCCCAGTTGAATAATTTCCAGGCTTCCTCCACCATCTCCATATGGTGGTTATATATAAGTTCTGATGTGATTTCCCTGATTTTAGGGTTGTAATCTTTTTTATTCATTCCCAGCGCCTTTTTTTAAACTGAGAATTATTTATTCCCCTGTTAAGTAGGTAATTAATCTGTTGGAAAGATTATAGTCCATGTCTTCTATTAATCGTTGCTCTAATATGGCTATGTACTTGTTCTGGTTTTCTATCTGTTTGGTTAGGTTCTTTTTATCAGATTTCATTTCCAGATATATTTCTTGCATTAATCTGAAGTCATCTGATGTAATGATTGTAACTGGATCTTCATATCTAAAGTGATGACCTCTCTCTAAAAGCACCACATAGTCATGAACGCCCTTAATAATCATTGAATCTGTAACTCGCATAATTATTTGCCTCCAAGGTTCAGACCTATTAGACACTGCAAATCACCCCTGTCATGAGATGTTTTATCTTTAATTATCTTTCCTTCACCTGATTTACTAAAAGAAATTAAAGTTGTTTGTGTATCAAATTTTAAAAGAGGATCTACCTCACCCTCAGCTTTCTGTATATAATGTTCCAGTATCTCGAATTCCCGCTTCGGATCTTCAGGTAAGTCTGCAAGAACTTCTTTAACAACCTTCCCTGCTATGCGTAAATTTGCTGTTAACTCATCATAACTTTTCAGGAATTCATCGTAAGGGAAAATAATTAAGTCCTCTTCTTCCTTGAAAATAGCCATATTTAGGAAGGATGCCTCATCTTTACTGTTTTTTATTACGCCTAACCTCATATCTAATCAATCATCCTTTCTATATGATTTTGTTCTGTAAAAGCATAAAGAGTACTTCGACTGCAAATATCCAGGCACAAACAATGTAAATGCTGATCATTAGTCTACTGTAATCCGTTTCTTTATGCCCGCATGATAAACAATGTTCCACCATCCATTACACCTCCTTCTCATATTTATACCAGTTTATAAGCTTTTTAGTAGGAATTATAAGTAATTCACTACTTCTGGGCTTTTTAAGATCTGGTTTTCTTAGTGTTTTTGTAGTTGCCATACATTTACACCTCCGGGAACATTTTTATGATCATCAAGTTTGGTTAGGGTTGAGTAAGA
>JAJRAE010000009.1 GCA_028682985.1 Methanobacterium sp. | reverse complement strand
TGCTGCTCCTTGTCCACGTTCATCTTTCATAAATTCCATATTTAATCCCCAATAATTGAGTCTTTTAATTGGAATTTGCTTGGATTATTTTACATTAAATCATTTTAAAAAATAAAAGATAGATATACTAATCTTCAGCATATCTTTTTATTTTTATCCTGTTGTTACACTGGTTCTGACGTTGTTTATGTCCTCTGCGGCGTTTAGACCTGAGTTTTGGCTGAAGTATGCTCTGTAGATCAGGAGTGCAGCTATTGCTATAACGATTACTCCTCCGAATAATAATATGTATTCTGCTGCTCCTTGTCCACCTTCATCTTTTACAAAATCCATATTTCTACCTCCATAGAAAATTTTGTTAAATAAATAATAATTTAGCCTTTTTATATATAAACTGTTCTAAATTTCACCCTTTTTTATCACCCCAGCATTAATAACTTCATACATTTCCGAACGTATTCTTTCATCACACAATATTAACGTTTATATACTTCTATGTGCATATTATCACCAAGAAAAGTTTGGTGGATCCATATGCCCAGAAATTATAAGTTGAAAGAACTTATTCTAGAAACTCTTGACGAGAAAGAACTGTCCAAAAAGGAATTATTAGGACACATCATGAGCAACTCCCACATGAACATCTCTGATAAAACCTTCAATGAGTCCCTCATGAGCCTGCTTAAAGACGGGAAAATATGTATGATTGGTTATGATTTCAGTATCTACAACGACGTGAAAAGAATTCAGTCCATACGTCCAGACGGCATAATATTCAGCCTGGTTAAAACCGATTTCTTCGAAATTGAATCTCTGATAAAGAAGCTGGACAGTGGAAATGAGGAAGAAGTGAGAAACTCTTCCTACAAACTAAAAAGAATTTTCAGAAACAAGATAAACGAACTGGAAGAAGAAGGTATTATCCAGAACGTGGAAAGTGCCGACACCCTCTTCAACAGAATAGTGTACTACATCGATTCCCAGCAGGATAAACAGAAGAAGATACTCAACACCAAGTTAGCCTGGAGCTTAAGCGACGTGGAAGGCGATGACAACTTCTTAGAAGATATTCTTAAATACATCAAAGCCCAGGGTGTTGTTGGGTTATAATTGTGTATAACAATGTTCCTAAATTTTAGAGATGAAGAATATAAGACACACCCATTTTACATATCAGGTAATCCATCCACATCCCTTACCTATTTTAATTCAAAAATCTTTATTTTCATTATTACACTAAATAAATTTAGAGTTACTAGGATGTTTAAGCTCTTAATTATGGAAAACCTTTATAAATATATATAACCCCATAAATAATAACATTGGAGGTTAAAGATGATCAACTTGGTTGTTACAATTTTCGGGGGATTAATGATCATTGCCGGTTTTTATGCAATGTCATTTGGATTTGCAACTCCACCTAACATATTACTATTCTTTTTAGGATTAATCATGGCAGTGGCAGGGCTGTTTTTGGTGATAATATTCAGTTCCGGAATAGAATTTTCCACCGGAGCCAGAGAACCAGCTACCAGAACCGTTCCTCAGACACCACCGGTTATGAAGGCACGTCCCAAACCAGTTAAGGTGGAAAAAAAGGTTTGGGAAGAGGAGAAGAAGAAGGAAACTCTGGAAACCATTGAAAAAATCAAACCCCAGCCTAGAATAAGAACTCCCAAAAAAGTTGATCGTCCCGAAATGGTCCCCACAACATTCAAAGAGGAAGAAGAACCAATTAAAAAGCCCTCAGATACAATCGGCACTCGGGGAACAAAACCTCAGAAAAAAACCAGTATTGGTGCATCACCACCAGATGCTGCATTTGAAAAACCATCAACAGAAGAAGAACCAATAGAAAAACCAGAACCAGAAACACCAGAAGAAATCAAACCAGTAAAGAAAAAGAAAACTTTATTTGATCGGGCAAGGATTAGACCAAAGAAAAAAGAAGATGAAGTGGAAATAATACCAGAACCTGAGAAAACTGAAGCAGAACCGGCCAAAACAGAAATGAAACCGGAGATTAAACCGGAGACAGAACCAGTACCTAAACCAGAACCAGTAAAGCCCGAAACTGTAAAGCCTGAAATAAAACCAGAAACAACACCCGAGACAGTGAAAACAGAACCGGAACCAGAAATAAAACCTGAAAAAGAAAAAGCCGAAGAAGCCGAGAAACCTAAAGCCATACCCCGTATAAGAAGACCAGTCATGCCCAAAAAGAAGGCCAAAGCTGAGCCTGAAATAATTGTAGAACATGAAGAAGCTAAAGAGGAACCTAAAGTTGAAGAACCTAAAGAGGAACCTAAAGTTGAAGAAGCTAAAGAGGAATCTAAACTGATACCAGAACCACGAGCAAAACCAGAGATTAAACCAGTTAAAGAAATAGAACCAGAAAAAACAGAACCAGAACAGAAAGAATACCGGAAAATAAAACCAGTTAAATCAGAGGAAGCCAAAAAACCAGTAATAAAACGACCGGACACATCCAGATTAAGATCAGGCAAACAAAATAAAGATGATGAATACGTTAAAAAACGACTGGAAAGAATGAAAGAAAGCTACATCCAGAATGCTAAGGACATCGAAGGTATTATAGACGAGCGATTGGACTCCTTTAAAGGAACTCTGGGTAAACTGAAGAGCGAATCTAAAGAACCAGGTATAATCTGGTCATTCGACGCAGGCGATGTGCAGGAAGCCATGAAGGACACCATATCCAAAGCAAACACCAGGATACTGATGATGTATCCCTGGATCCGTAACATAGATGTGGGAATCCTCAAAAAATTCATGGACACCGAGAGTTGCATAATTGTACAGGAAGCCAGTCTGGATGACGATGCCTCTGTGGAGCTTTTAAAACTACTTTTAGATAAGAATGTGAAGATCAGGACCATGCCCCACGTGCATACCATAGCAGTTGTAGCTGATGAATCAAGCGGACTCATAATATCTACTGACCCCATATATGAAAGTTATGAGGTGGGTGTGGTATATAAAGACCTGAAATCTATAGAAGAAATTGAAAGACTCTTCCATGATGCCTGGGAAATTTCACAGGAAGTAGATCTGGAGATTAAATCATGATTATTAAGTGGTTAGGACATTCCGCATTCCAAATAACCACTGATGAATTTTTAAGGATCCTCATAGACCCATTCATAAGCAATAACCCAGTAGCCCCCGTGAAAGTGGAGGAACTGCGGACTGAGATAATCCTGGTAACCCATGGACATAAAGACCATTTTGGTGACACCATGGAATTAGCAGACCGCACCGGCGCAGTTATCGTAGCCAACCATGAACACTCCGTATACCTCTCCCAGCAGGGCTTTGAATGCATTGGCATGAACATTGGGGGAAGCATTAAATTTCAGGATATCAAGATAACCATGGTCACCTCTAACCATTCCTCAGACATGGATTTCATAGAAGAAATCGGAGCCGGAGGAAGCAGCAGCGGATACATAATAGAACTGGAAAACGGAAGAAAAATATATCATTCCGGAGACACCGGAATATTTGGAGATATGAAAACAGTGATAAGAAACATATACCAGCCAGACATAGCATTACTACCCATAGGAGACCGATTCACCATGGGTCCCATGGAAGCATCCATAGCAGCTCAGTGGATAAATCCCCAGATAGTTATACCCATGCACTACAACACCTTTCCCATAATAGAACAGAATCCTCTTGAATATGCAGAAAGAGTGGAAAGACTTAATCCAGATATACAAGTGGTAGTACTGGAACCCGGCGAAGAATACGAGGAATGATATTAGTGGTGAGTAGGCCCCGCTTTTTTAGACGTAAATTTTTCACAGATATCTTTAACAAACTCCTGGGAAAAAATAAGGTGCTTAAAATAGGATTTTATGGACACCCCAACTCAGGAAAAACCACCCTGGCCAATCGAATGACTAACGACTGGATAGGTAAACCAATAGGCACAGTATCCGAAGTGCCCCACGAAACAAGAAGGGTTTTAAGACAGGAACACGTCACCCTGAAACATGATGGAGTGGAACTTAATTTTGACATAATAGACACACCCGGCATAGCCACCAAGATAGACTACACCAACTTCCTGGAATTCGGCCTGACCGTAAAAGAAGCAAAGGAAAGGGCTAAAGAAGCAACAAAAGGAATAATAGAGGCTATAAAATGGCTGGATGATGTAACCGGTGTGTTACTGGTTATTGACGCCACCGAAGACCCCTTAACACAGGCCAACATAACCATAATAGGTAACCTGGAAGCCCGGAAGATTCGCTTCATAATAGTGGCCAATAAAATAGATCTGGAGAAAGCCCACCCAGAAAAGATAGATTCAGTTTTCCCCCAGCACTCCGTGGTGCCCATCTCCGCCCTGGAAGGGGATAATACACAACTACTCTACCAGGAGATGGTGGATCAATTCAGATAACATTTCAGATCAGATAATTCAGATAAATTACATTTTCATAACAGATAATTCAGATAAGAGGTTTAAAATTAATGGATGCTGATACCAACGGCCAGACAGAACCGGAAGTAACCGGTCTTAAAATGGATTTCCTATCATCAACAGCCCTGAACAACCGGACCAGCCTGGAGAAGATATCCATGATAGTTGAACGGGTGAAGAATGGTGATCTTGTAGTGATAGAAGGTGGTTTAACCCCAGAAGAAGAAGCTGAACTCATAGAGACCACGATGCGGGAGATAGATGTGGATAACTTCATGGGCATTGACATTTATACTCTGGAGAAGGATAAAATCTCATTTTTCGGTCTATCCAGAAAGAAGACTGTGGGGATAACCATTATCGGACCGGCCAATGTGATGAAAGC
>JAJRAE010000058.1 GCA_028682985.1 Methanobacterium sp. | reverse complement strand
TATTGGCCGATGCATCCAGGGAGTATGGTTTTATTGAGCCTTCTGCCAGTGAATTAAAGGTGGATGACCTGGTCCAGCTCGAGAGGGTGGGATTTGCCCGTCTTGATAGTAAAAAGGATGGTTTAACCTTTTATTATGCTCATAAGTAATGTCTTTTTTTTATTTTTTTTAATTTTAAAATTTTTTTAATAAACTAGTTCGTCTCTAATAAAACGAAAGGTATATAAGCATATACTTATATACTTATGTAACATGTTGAGGATCAATTCCCAGAAATGCACAGATCTCACCCAGGAACTGGAAGATCTCTTCAAAGCACTGGGAAACATAAACCGACTACTTATTGTATATAGATTAGCTTCCGGAGAAATGGAGCACATCAGTGTTACTGAAATGGCCAGGATAATGGGTTTAACCCAGCCAGCAGCTTCACAACACCTGAAGATACTTAAAACAGCCCGGATCCTCCACGCTAGAAAAAAGGGAAACCATATTTATTACACCTTCAATGAAAATGCCCTAATAGATCATAAAGAAAAAATTGACTTTTTATTTGGCTGTTTATTTATTAAATGCCAAAAATTAGATGAAAAATCTAAAAAATAATTAATAAATCAAGCCGAAAACGTGATATAATGGATAAAATGGATATAAACAAAGAATTATCAGTTATAGTTATACCCCACAACGTATATCTGCACCCCGCTGATATGAACCTTAAAATTAACAAGAAAATAGGCAGGGAAATACACCACCGCACTTCAAGAGATGGATTCTATGCAATAGCTTTAGGAGTGAAAGGTGATAATCTGGATGAGCCATATGTGGAATCAGACTTCCATAAAATTGGAACATTAGTAAAGGTTGAAACAGCCAAGGAGATGAAAGAATTCTTCCACCTCAAATTAAACATCCTAGAAAGGGTGGAAATTGGGGAAATCATACCTGAAAACGAAAATTACCGGGTAAACTACCAGTTAATACCGGATTTAGAAGACCTGGATAAAGAAAATCAGGAAGAAATACTGGGACACATTAGAAAGCTGGTTAAGGAGATAAGCGAAAATTTCAAGGGATCACAGACTTACATAGATAAGGTAAATCAACTGGACACTCTACAGGAAGTTATAGCTTACATATTCCCCTACATGAAACTATCACCTGGAGAAAGACAGGACTTTTTGGAAATACGCTCACTAAAAGAGAAAAGCCTGAAATTCATAGACATACTCATTGACCAGAAGGAATCCATAAAGTTCCAGATGGAGCTTGCTGCCAAATTCAATGAAGAGATGAACAAAAAACACCGAGAGGCCATGCTCAAAGAACAGCTCAAAGCCATACAAGAAGAGCTAAGTGAATCTGAAGGTAAATCAGGCGGTAAAAAAGACTACCGGCAGCTAATAGAAGAAGCAAACATGCCAGAAGAAGTTGAACAGGCGGCTCTGGAAGAAGTGAGCAAACTGGAAAGACAGGGAGCCCACAGCAGTGAGGAAAACGTAATCAGAAACTACCTGGACCTCCTGGTAGACCTCCCATGGGGAGAACCTATGGTAAAGGATATAAACATAGAGGAAGCCCGGAAAGTGCTTGAAG
This sequence comes from Methanobacterium sp., assembly GCA_028682985.1. Lineage (GTDB taxonomy): Archaea > Methanobacteriota > Methanobacteria > Methanobacteriales > Methanobacteriaceae > Methanobacterium_A. The sequence continues at coordinate 1,463 of JAJRAE010000058.1, read as the reverse complement.
ATGAACATTATGGCTTGGACAAAGTAAAGGACAGAATAATCCAGCACCTCACCGTGATGAAACTTAAAGAAAACAAACAGGGATCCATACTTCTACTGGCCGGTCCGCCAGGAACAGGAAAAACCAGCCTTGGAAAAAGTATAGCCAATGCTTTAGGCCGTGAATATGTTAGAATAAGCCTGGGCGGAGTTAAAGATGAAGCTGAGGTTAGAGGACACCGCCGTACCTATGTAGGCGCCCTTCCCGGCCGAATCATACAGGGAATGAGAAGGGCCGGCACCAGAAACCCAGTGTTTATACTGGATGAGGTAGATAAACTCATGGCATCCTACAGTGGCGACCCGGCAAGCGCCCTCCTCGAAGTGTTGGATCCGGAACAGAACAACACATTCTCTGATCACTACTTAGAAGTACCCTACGATCTATCTGACGTGTTCTTCATAGGAACTGCAAACTCCCTACGGGGAATACCCGGACCACTAAGGGATCGTATGGAGACCATCGAGATCGGAAGCTACACCAGCCACGAAAAATTTATAATAGCTCGCAAACACCTCATGGGAGAGGTTCTAGATGAACATGGATTAACAGATGAACAGCTTCAAATTGATGATGAAGCCATAAAAACCATAATCGAAAAATACACCAGAGAAGCAGGTGTAAGAGGACTTAAAAGACAGTTATCTGCCATTGCCCGAGTGGCCTCAGAAAAAGTGGTACTGGGAAATGTAGAACTGCCATACACAGTCCATGAGGACATGCTCTACGATATAATGGGCCATGAACTAACCCAGATAAGCCAGGCTGGAAAGAACAACCCACCTGGTGTGGTCACTGGACTGGCCTGGACACCAGTTGGGGGAGACATACTCTTCATAGAAGGAGCTTTCATGCCTGGAACCGGCAAACTAACCCTGACAGGTCAGCTGGGTGATGTGATGAAGGAATCCGCCAAGATATCAGAGAGTCTAATAAGATCCAGACTGGCAATGAACCTTCAGACCGTGGAATTTGATAAAAAGGATCTGCACATACACGTACCCAGCGGAGCCATACCTAAAGACGGGCCCAGCGCCGGTGTAGCCCTCCTTACCACCATAGCCTCACTGGTAACCGGCCGTCAGGTGGACCCCAAAATGGCAATGACCGGGGAAATATCTCTGCGGGGAGCAGTCCTACCAGTAGGTGGAATAAAAGAAAAGGTACTGGCCGCCCACCGCGCCGGAATCAAAAAGGTAATTCTACCCAAGGACAACCAGAAAGATCTGGACGACATCCCAGATGATGTCACAAATGAACTGGAATTCATACTGGTAGAAACCGTGGAAGACGTGATCAAGGAAACTATAGGTCTGGAATTACCCAAACCAATGCTCCTGGACATGGATTCCAGTTCCCTAACCGGTGGAGCTGGGGTTTAAGAAGAATTAAGGGATTCATTTAATGAGTCCCATTTTATTTTT
>JAJRAE010000047.1 GCA_028682985.1 Methanobacterium sp. | reverse complement strand
TCAGGGAAATATAATCACCGGAGGTACCGAAGCCAACATCATGGCCATGAGAGCAGCTCGCAATATAAATAATGTAAGGGAACCGGAAATAATAGTGCCCAGATCCGCTCACTTCTCCTTTAAAAAAGCAGCGGATATATTATGCCTTAAAATAAGAGAAGCAGAGCTTGATGGTAATTACTGTGTAGATGTAGATTCTGTGCATGATCTCATCACAGAAAACACCATAGCCATAGTGGGAATAGCAGGAACAACCGAGTTAGGTAAAATTGACCCAATAGAAAACCTATCAGATATCTGTCTGGAAAGGAATATATTTCTACATGTTGATGCTGCCTTTGGAGGTTTCTCCATACCTTTCTTAAAAGAATTAGGCTATAATTTACCTGAATTTGATTTTAAACTACCTGGGGTGTGTTCTATCACTATTGATCCGCACAAAATGGGACTGGCACCCATACCCACTGGTGGAATACTCTTTCGTGATAAAAGACATCTTGATGCCATGAGCATTGAAACCCCCTACCTGACAGAAAAAAGCCAGTCCACCATAGTAGGCACCCGTTCTGGAGCATCTGCCGCTGCCACCTGGGCTCTTTTAAAACATCTGGGTTGGGAAGGATATCAAAAAATTGCAGATAAATGTATGGAGTTAACCCATATCCTGGCCCGGGGAGTGAAAGAAGCAGGTTACGATCTGGTAACTGAACCCCAGCTTAACATAGTGGCATTCACTGGCAAGGGTTTAACACCCTGGCAGATCTCAGAAATGCTGGAGGAAAAAGGATGGGCAGTTTCAGTATCTTCCTATCCCCAGGCTGTGCGGATAATAGTTATGCCCCATGTAAAACTGGAGCATATCAGCTTATTTTTAGAGGATTTGAAGGTTATAAATGATTAAGAAGATCAATTTTCCACTAAGTAGTTCTGTAGATATCAGGGAATTTAGAGGGCTGAGGGTTGGAGATAAAATATTGATATATGGGGAAATTTATACTGGTAGAGATGCCGCCCTCCCCCAACTGGTAGATCTGATAAAAACCGGTCAAAATCATCTTAATCTGGAGGGATCTGCCATCATGCACACCGCAGTAAGTGATGCAGGAATATCACCCACCACCAGCAACAAAATGGAGATAGAGGGCAGTATGCCCTTTCTTGCAGAGAACGGAGTTAAGTTGCATATAGGTAAAGGTTCCTTAAGCAAGGAAACCATAGATGCTTTATCCAGATATGAATCTGTTTATGTTGTAACACCCCCTGCAGCGGCATTACTGATGAGCAAAGTTTTAAAAAAACAGATCATAGCCTTCCCAGAGGAAGGTATTGAAGCAATTCATCAACTAAAAGTAGATGGAATACCAGGTATAGTGGCAGTAGCCCTGGGTGAAAGCCTATAAAAGATATACATTTAAAAATAATTATTTATTCTAATCAACAGGCTTTCCAAAGGCAATATTTCCAGCATCACCCAGTCCAGGAACTATGTATCCGTTCTGTAACTTGTTTTCTATGGAACAGGTGTAAATCTCCACCTGGGAATGTTTTTCCAACACTTTCTCAACCCCTTCCTCGGTGGCTATTATATTTAGTAATACAATCCTCTGAGGTGATCCCCTCTGTAGTATTGCCTGAATGGTGGTGGTCATGGTATTACCAGTGGCTAACATTGGATCCACTATTAATACAGTCTTATTTTCTATTTCAGGTATCTTTATATAGCCCAGCTCGGCCTGGTAGGGAGGAACGCTTTCCCGCCAGACTCCCAGGACACCGAAACTGGCCTGTTTGAAAACACTCATCACACCATCTGCCATGGGTAGAGCAGCTCTTAAAATTGCTATAACCACCACATCATCTGTTTCTCTAATTTGGATTCCTTTAGCTGATGACATGGGGGTTTCTACAGTGACTTCTTCTATATTCATGGTGGATTGGAATTCATAGGCAATGTAACGGCCCATTTCAAGCATTCCATCTTTGAAATCCCGATTTTCAATATTTTTGTTACGTATTCTGGTTAAACGATCCTGGAGTACGATGTTTTTGAGTATCTTCAACATTTTATATGCACCTAATAACCGATTGGTAATGTTTATTAATTTTTTGTCCTTTTCAGGATTTAATTTTTGGGTCTTTTTAAAAATAAATAAATTGAATGAATTCTATATATAAATTAGGTAGATATTTTGAAAAAGTGGAGTATATTAATAATAATTGTAGTAGCGGTTCTTATAGTCGTCGGTTTAATGTCTATACTACTGCAACCTGTTCCATCTAATTTACCCAGGGGAGAGAACAGCACCATTGCCCAGAATTTAGAGGTTCCATGGGCCATGGATTTCCTGCCTAATGGGACGATTATATTCACAGAAAGGATGGGTAGAGTCAACCTGCTTTCGGAAAACGGCACCGTTATAAGGGTTGCGGATATAAATGTGAGCCAGGTTACAGAATCCGGGCTTCTGGGAGTAGCGGTGCATCCCAACTTCACCCAGAATAGATACATATACCTGTTCTACACCCATAATGGTGGGGTGAACCGAATATCCAGATTTACAATGGACGGGTCACTGGTTAATGAAACAGTTCTTCTGGATAATATTCCTGGCGGTTCCATACATAATGGGGGCCGCTTAAAATTTGGTCCTGACGGTAAGTTATATGCCACCACCGGTGAGGGTGGTGAGCCCAGCCGATCCCAGGATATTAATTCCACCGGGGGGAAGATTTTGCGGTTAAACCCGGATGGAACGGTTCCCAGTGATAACCCCTTCGGAAATTACGTTTATGCCTATGGGTTGCGTGACCCTCAGGGTCTGGCCTGGAGCCCCAGCGGAACACTCTATGCAACAGATCATGGATCCAGCATGAATGATGAGGTAAACATCATAACCAGAGGTGCTAACTATGGCTGGCCTACTATAGAGGGAAATGAGAATCAGACCGGATTTATCAGTCCTCTCCAGGTATACACAGACTTCACACTAGCTCCCAGTGGAATTGCTTTCTCCCATAATAGTTTATACATAGCTGGACTGCGGGGCAGCCAGCTTAGAGTATTAAACCTTTCTTCTGATGGTAACTCCGTTATTGGTGAAGGGGTGTTAATTAATAATCTGGGTAGAATAAGGGATGTAGTGGAAAATCAGGGTTTTCTCTACATCAGCACATCAAACCGGGACGGACGGGGCTTTCCCCAGTCCGGGGATGATAAAATAATCAAAATCAAGATATAAAAAATTTAAATTATATTTCACCACATGTTTTCTGGTGAGTTCAGTCTGTTTTTTATTATTTTCTTCTATTTCAGATATAGAGATTTCCTCCAGTGTTTGCCAAATTTATTC
>JAJRAE010000149.1 GCA_028682985.1 Methanobacterium sp. | reverse complement strand
TACTAATTAATATTATTAAATAAAGATCAAACAATTCTAAGAAAAATAAATAGATAATTTAATGTAAATTTCTATATGGATAAATTTCATATTTCAAAATATTAATTAAATTAAAATTTCAAGGTGATATTTTATGGCTAAAGCTAGACGTAGAAGAGTAAGAGATACATGGAAAGAAAAGCACTGGTATAAGATTATGACTCCTAAGGAGTTTGGTGAAGCAGAAATAGGAACCACTCCTGCCCGTGATCCAAACATGCTGGTTAGAAGGAGGGTTGAATCATCCCTAAGAGAGCTTTCTGGAGATTTCAGTAAACAATACATAAAGTTGTTCTTCCAGATAAAGGATGTGGCTGGTGACACCGCCAACACCAACTTCGTGGGTCATCAAGTTACCTCGGACTATGTTAGAAGCATGATCAGAAGAGGGACCAGCCGAATAGATGCTATTACCCATGTTACAACCAAGGATAATACTAACATGAAGATACATGTCCTGGCCATTACCATTAAAAGGGCTAAATCCTCCCAGCAGAAGTTCATAAGGGAGACTATGGAGAAACTGGTGGCAGAAGCTGCTGCAGAGAAATCATTCCGGGATCTTGTTGAAGATATCATTACCGGGAAACTAGCTTCCCACATCTATCATGAAGCTAAAAAGATTTACCCTTTAAAGAGGGTGGAGATTGTAAAAACCCGTGTTATTGATGAAAAATAAGCATACTATCTGGGATTAAATGTATAACCTGGAATATGTAGCACCATATGTTGTACTCTTGATGGTCATAGGGATAATGGTTTACGCCAAAAAAGCCCTGGATCTACTGGGATCCATTTTTATGATCATCATGGGTGTGATCATTATATTTGCCCCGGATGCGGGTGTGTACTGGCTCTTTTTAATATTAGTATTCTTAATTCTGGGACTCCTATTCACAAAATACAAACATGAATATAAAAAAGAAATAGGAGTTTATGAAGGCACCAGAACTATTCGAAACGTAGTTTCCAACGGTATTGTTCCCTTTGTAATGGCTGCTTTTGGAAATTACGGAGGTTTCATTGGATCCATCGCCACCGCAACTGCCGACACTATGGCCAGCGAAGTAGGAGTTACCACTACCCCCCGACTAATAACCACCCTTAAAAAAGTACCCCCAGGAACAGATGGTGGAATATCCGTCCTAGGGACAACTGCAGGAATTATTGGCGCGGGAATTATTGGTGTTGCAGCTTCTTATTTACTTCAAATTGATATGTTTAAAACCCTGGAAATTGCAGTTATATCGGGTACTGTGGGATGTTTTGTGGACAGCGTACTGGGTGCAGTGCTGGAATCCAAAAAATATCTTAATAATGAACAGGTTAATCTCATAGCTACCGTGTGCGGAGCTTTTATAGGTATTGCTTTAGGGATGATTTAATTGAAAGGAATGATAATGATAATAGATGGAATGGCTGACCGGCCATTGGAAGAGTTTGGATTTAAAACACCCCTTGAAGGCGCAGAGACACCTAATATGGATAAATTAGTAGAAACAGGTATCTGCGGTATTATGGATCCTATTAAACCAGGTATAAGGGCAGGAAGTGATACTTCCCACATATCCATTTTGGGGTACGATCCCTACGAAGTTTACACAGGAAGAGGGCCTTTTGAAGCCGCCGGGGTTGGGGTGGATGTTCTAAAAGGAGATATAGCTTTCCGATGCAATTTCTCCACCGCAGATGATATGGGCATAATAACAGATAGAAGAGCAGGTAGAATCAGGGAAAGAACCGATGAACTGGCCCAGGCTATAAATTCTATTGATACCATAGATGGTGTAAAAGTAATATTTAAAGAATCAACCGGCCATCGGGCTGTTCTGGTTTTAAGAGGTGAAGGATTATCTGATAAGGTTAGTGCTGCGGACCCCAAATACGATGGAAAGAAATGGACCCGGGTAGAACCTATGGATAACTCCTCAGAAGCACAGAAAACAGCCGAGATCCTGAATATGGTGGTTGAAAAATCCTATGAAATTTTAAAATCTCATCCCCTAAATGAAGAACGCATAGCCAACGGTGAAAATCCGGCAAATATAATCCTCCCCCGAGGTGCTGGCGCCGTACCTAATGTTCAGTCATTTGAAAATAAATACGGATTAAAAGCAGCTTGTATAGCAGAAACCGGCCTTATTAAGGGCATCGGTAAAATAATGGGTATGGATATTATCGATGTTGAAGGGGCAACCGGAGGTGTGGATACTAACCTGGATAATATTGTCCAGGGCATCCTTGATACTGCGTCTGAAGATTATGACTTCCTCCTAATTAATATTGACGGTGCTGATGAAGCTGGTCATGATGGAAATGCCAGGGATAAACTTGAATTCATAGAAAAGGCCGATCAGGTGGTGGGAAAACTCATTGATTTAGAGGATTTCTACATCATACTGACCGCTGATCACTCCACCCCCATCTCTGTAATGGACCATACCGGTGATCCAGTACCGCTCCTAATAAATGGACCTGGTATTCGAGTGGATGAAATTAAAACCTTTGATGAAAAAGCAGCTGCCCAGGGAGGGCTATGCAGAATTAGAGGATCAGATATAATGAATATTTTAGTGGACCTTATGAACAAATCAACTAAATTTGGGGCATAAAAGCCATGGATTCTAAAGATGTTGGAACCAGAAGACTCTTCGGAACTTCTGGAATTAGAGGACGGGTAGGATCTGTAGTAAACACAGAATTAGCTCTTAAAATGGGCAGAGCCCTATCCACCCTACTTGGACCATGCGGCAAAGTGGTGGTAGGTTATGACAGCCGAACCTCTAACCAGATGTTGGAAAAAGCATTAACTGCTGGTATTTTAGAGGGAGGCTGTGATGTTCTCAGTCTGGGTATGGCACCCACACCACTGGTGGGCTATGCAGCTATGAAGATGGGTGCAGATGCGGGTATTATGATAACTGCATCTCATAACCCTCCTCAGGATAACGGGATCAAAGTATGGAACCAGGATGGAATGGCCTACCGACCCCAACAGGAAAAAGAGTTGGAAAAAATATTATTCAGTGAAAACTTCTATACTGTCCCCTGGGACGAGATAGGTAAAATAAGAAATATCACTCAGGTAACCCGGAATTATATAGAGGATTTATTGAATTTCGTGGATATTACACCAGGATTAAAGGTGGTTGTTGATTGTGCCAGTGGTGCTGCATCATATCTATCACCATTAATACTTAGAAAGGCCGGCTGTCATGTAATAACCCTTAACTCCCAACCTGATGGGTTCTTTCCAGGTAGGATGCCCGAACCATC
>JAJRAE010000237.1 GCA_028682985.1 Methanobacterium sp. | reverse complement strand
TACATGCCGGTTGTTCAGCATTCAATTAGGGCGGCTGGTCAAGAAATGTTCAATTTACCGGCGGTGAATGCCACCACTCACCCCATTGCCATTTGTATGGTAATAAACGGACCAGTATCCCGAGAACTAGAATTTAATAGCGGTTTAGGATTTTTAGGGCCTGGAAATATGGCTAATGCCACAATTGGCAGAGCTTTAAGGTTGTGTATGATTAATATAGCAGGAGCTATACCAGGTATAGGAGATCATGCAACCATGGGTTCGCCTGCCAAATACAGCTATTGTTTCGCGGAATCGGAAGAAGAAAGTCCCTGGAAACCCCTACATGTGGATAGGGGTCATGCTCATAATACCAGCACTTCAACAGTAATAGCAGCCGAAGCACCTCAAAACATCAACGACCATCGAAGTATCCGGACTGAGGACCTTCTGGACACCATTGTTCACACCGTCGCAACAGCAGGCTCTAACAACAGCCACGTGCCAGGTGAAATACTCCTTATAATGGGACCGGAACATGCTAAAATGGCGGCAGATGACGGATGGAGTAAGGAAGATGTGAAAAGATATATCCACCGAAATGCTCAGGTACCGGCTGGGCTGGGAGACCGTGGTGGTAGAAAACTGGACCAGAAATGGATTGAAGAGGATCTGGTCAGGATAACTCGTTCACCAGATGATGTGGTGTTAATAGTGGCAGGTGGACCGGGCAGGCATTCCATGATAGCTCACGGCTTTGGAACATCATCTGAATCTGTAACCATTCCATTAATACTTAAAGACGGTACTCCTATTAAATCAGTGCAAGATTATTTAAAAAAATAACAATTAAAAAAAAGATTCAACTTACTCTTTCTATTTCTTCTTCCCAGATTTCAGGGTTACGATTAATGTATTCAACCATTAATTCTTTACACTCATCCAGGTTCAGATTAATCAACTCCACACCATGCTCCTTCAAGTATTCTTCTGGCCCAGGGAAGGTTTTATTTTCACCAAAAACCACCTTGGGGATGTTGTAAAGTAAAATAAGACCGGAACACATCTGGCAGGGTATCAGTGTAGTGTATAAAATACATCTCCCATAATCAGATCCCTTTAACTTTCCAGCATTTTCCAAACAGTCCATCTCGGCATGTAAAATAGTGGAATCATTCTGTATAAGACGATTATGCCCTCTTCCCATAATTTCCCCAGCTTCTACCAGAACCGCCCCGATGGGGATGCCGCCTTCTTCTAAGCTTTTTCTAGCTTCTTTGACGGCTTCTTGGATGAATTTAATGTGTTTATTATTCATGTAATATTCTCACCTTTTATGAGAGACATATGTAATTTTTTTAAGGCATTAATAATTAATTGGCACTCTAAGCGAGTGACGAATTTAATTGCCGCTTCATCCACCATGAATTCGGGGTGGTGGTTCGGTTTTGATTCAGATAAGGGTTTATCAATAGGGGCACTTCCATATTGAATATAAAGTCCCGGTACTTGTTGAGAGAAATACGAAAAATCCTCAGAAGTTGTTTTAGGTAGATATTTAACCAAATTTCCTGTCCCTGCAAACTCTTTAACTCCTTGAATTATCAATTGGTAAAGATCCGGATTGTTTCTGTTTATTGGGTAGTGCTGGCCGTATATTACTTCAGCGTAGCATCCATGCACCTGGGCTTCAAGTTCCGCCACTTCTTTAACCCGTCGCATCAACAGCTCATGGTTGTCATCATCAAGGGAACGTACTGTAAGGCCTATTTCTGCCTCATCTGGAATAATATTTACTTTAACTCCGCCATGAAAATAACCGGCAGTGATAACAGCAGCTCCCTTTTGAAGGTCTACATCGCGACTGATAATGGTCTGAATAGCATTGATAATGGCTGAACCAGCTATTATGGGATCTTTAGCTTTCCAGGGCTGAGAACCATGTGCCTGCACTCCTTTTATCTTAATAATAATGTTATCCATGCTGGCATGGGTGATCCCATCTCCTATAATCACAGTTCCAGGATAATACATACTATTGGCATGAAAAGAAAATATGGCATCCACATCAGGATTCTTTAAAACCCCTTCCTTCACCATCAAAGCAGCCCCACCATCTTCGCCTGGAGGCACACCTTCTTCAGCCGGTTGAAAAATAAAAACCACAGTACCATATAGTTCATCTTTTATCTGGTTTAAAACGGCAGCCACACCAAGCGCAGCAGCTGTATTAGCATCATGTCCACAGGCATGTGATACATATGTTTCCGTGCCCTGATAATTGGTTTTAACTTTGGAAGCATAAGATAAACCTGTTTCTTCCCTAACGGGGAGAGCATCAATATCTGCTCGTAAAGCAACAGTAGGCCCGGGTTTATTTCCTCTTAAAATAGCTTTGATTCCTGTTTTGGATATGGGATGGACAATCTCAATATTGGAAAGATCCTGAAGGTGTTTTAATATGAATCTACTGGATTTAAATTCCTGCAGGGCTAATTCTGGATTCTGATGAAGCCAGCGGAACGTTTCTATTTGCTGGTTCTTCAAATCATTGGTGAGTTCATTGATTCTCGCACTGATTTTGGAGGTATTTCCAGGATTCTTTTCCATTTTATTCTCCTATAAAATGATAATTTAAAATCAGACTTCCTAAAACACTTAAATTTCTTTAATTTAAGAAATAATAAAAAAAAATAAATTAAAATAAATTAAAACCGTTTCCGATCTCTTAATTCCTGCATCTTACCTGGGTTCCATCCTCCGGATGCAGATTTGGAAACTCCTACTTGCTGTACGTATCCAGTGATCCGGTCGTACCATTCCACTTCGGTCTGTTCTCCGCATGTTGCGCACTGGTTTTGCAGTCCTTTCATAAGGGTTTTACATTTGATGCAGAAGCTTAAAGCTGAACTGTAGGCCCAGAAACCTATATCTGATTTTTTGGCGATTTTGTTGGTGAGACTCATCAGGGAATCTGGTTCACTGTAGGCTTCTCCCATGAAGGCATGGAATATATGGCCTCCCAGGGTTAGTGGATGGAATTTCTCTTCGATTTTAATTTTTTCTGGTAATAATATATCCGCGTTAACCGGCACATGGGATGAATTAGTGTAGTAGGAGGCCTCTGAGTCGCCCTGTACTATTATTTGGTCCTTGAATTTCTCCCGGTCTAGCATGGCAAATCGATAGGCGGTTGACTCTGCTGGTGTTTGCAGAACACTCCATCGATATCCAGTTTCGTCTTGTAGTTCTTTTGCTCTCTGATTCATGTATTTGAGGATTTTTAATCCGAATTTACGGGAGTCTGGGTTCTCTATTCCCGCTCCGCAGTGATACTGGAGCATCTCATTCAGGCCGACAAATCCGAAGGAGAGTGTGGCGTTTTCCACACTGTAATATCTATCACCATCAAATTCCTGTGTCAGGAATGGCAGAAGGTTGTAATCATCCAGGCAGTTTATAGCCTGCTTACGTCTAAGTAGAAGCACTTCTTCGGCCAGATGCAGGTAATTGTCCAGGTAATCGAATACTTCTGAATCATCCCTGGAGCTGTAGGCCATTCTTGGTAGATTAAGGGTTACATATGCTAAATTACCCGTGCGTAGACAGTCTTTTGACCAGTCCCCTGTCCAGTTATCACTGAGCGAGGTCCGGCATCCCATGTAGTTTGCCATGTCTCCCCGGTAGTCAGGCAGCATATTGGCGAAGTAAGGAGTACCGTATTTAGCTGAAAGTTCATGTACCCTTCTCAGGTCTTCTTCGAACTCATTTTTAAATACTTTATCCCGCAGTGCATAGATGGTGTTGGGGAAAAGGTGTGGTTTACCATCCGAATCTCCCTGCAGAAGATTTTCAGTGAAGGCACGCTGCAAGGCACGTACTTCTTCTTCGAAGTCCCCATAGGTTCCAACCAATTTTCCTTTCGGTCCGTAGGCTGGTTCGTTCTGGAGGAAGTCAGGGACTGTGAACTCCAGGTTGATAGATGTGAATGGTACCTGTGATCCCCGTGCGGCATAGGCCATGTTCAGGTTGAAGATGAACATCTGAACGGCCTGCTTAACCTTTTCATAGGGCATTCCCGCGGCAAATGGAGCTACAAATATGTTCCATAGGCTCATGGATTGACCGCCGCTCATATTCTGCTGGGCGGCCAGCATTATCTCTCCAGAGTGGTTCATGAGGGTTTCCATATGTTTAGGAGGTCCAGCTACAGAAGTGTGATCTCCAGTGCCATCCACCTTTAATCCATGTTTGATAAATAATCGTAAATCGTGCTGTAGGCAATTCAACGGTCTTCCAGCGAAGAATTCCAAGTCGTGAATGTGTATTCCGCCGCTCATATGGGCGTCAGCCAGTTCACTGGGTAAGATCTGCAGTAAGGCGTACTGTTTAAGAGCTTCATCAGCCACGTATTTATGCACGGTTTCCGGGTTGTGTATCATATTAGCATTGTCCCGGGAGCCGTTCTCAATGAGATTGGTGATGTTATAAACAGGAATACCCAGTCTGGTGTATTTACGCCTTAATGTTTCCAGTCCATGTTCAACCAGCTTGGTGTTGACTATTTCCCTGATCATAGGAGCGGTAAGGTATTCCACGTTTAATTTCTTTAGCTCTTTATACACATCAGTGGCGATCCTCCTGGCTACGCTTTCTGATGCGCCGGTTTCTATAATAAGGGTTTGTTCTATCTTGGTCTGGTCAAATGTTTCTATAGTATCTCTTGAGGTACGGACACGGAGGGTGTTGGCGTTAAAGTATCTTTCAGCCGCTTTTTTATCTATATTTTTCAGGGAGTCGAAGACCAGTATCTTAATCTCCTTGGTAGTCATACCATCATAGGCAGCGGTGGCCACCTGTGAGGCTATTTTCTCGGCAGCCCATAGTGGAACATCCACCATCAGGCATGATTTAACTATTTTCTCGTGACTGAATCTTTCAAATATCCCATTATTTTTTAATACGCAACTGTGGGCTTTGGTTGGAAGTGCAGCGATAATGCGTGCATCTTTCATGATTTATCCTCCGAATTTGTCCTAAAAATTAATCAATTTACCATAATTTTATTTAATATAAAGTTTTCTATTGATTTTAATAGATATCAATAAAGACTGTAATTACTACTTTTTATTTTTAATACTACTATATAAAAAACTTTTGATTACCATAAAAGTATGGTCTATGTCCATCCTTTTATAAGAACACATCAAGTGAACTCTGTTTGGATTTGTCACTTTCAAATAGTGAATTTATACCGAATTCTATTAGCCCTATCCTCTGGATTAAATAATCATTTATAGGATATTTTTTGGATAAATCCTTAGAAATCTCCAGATATTTAACAACTGAACCCTTTGATATGCTTAGTATTAGATTACCACCACAGGTGCACTCTCCTGATAATGGTATCCTCCGGTATTTCTTGTTACATTTAGTACAGCGCACCTTCTGTCTGGCAAAAGCCCTTATATTCCCTGCCATGTCTGGGAGGAAATGAGAGTTAAGAACACCCTCCACCACACCTTTCTGGTCCACAGCCCTTATCCTTTCAGCCAGTTTGATCTGTTCATCCACCTTCTCCTTCATGGTGGGCAGAAGTTTATATAGGGACATCTTAGGACCGCTATGTATGCTGCTGGTTCCATGAGAGTAGATTAAACCATGGTATTGCTCCTCTGTACCCAGCCTCTTCTTAACATTATCCATCATATCACTTATGTCAGATGGTTTTTTAAATTCAAGGGTATCCTGGTACATCTCCAAGGGAAGCCGGGCCATGGTGTCTATATTATGGGATTCATCATCAATCTCCTCTGGATCAATACGGGAGGATAAAACCAGCGGAGCGTCCATCCGCCCCCCCCGGGAGCTGGGTAGATATATCTTGGAGAAATTCAGTAATGAATCAAGAAGGAGCATTATGGAGTCTTCATCGCTGTCACAGTTTCTCCTCTTGGCGGAGTGGAAGTAGGGATGGGCGTAACAGGCTGAGGCTTTGGTGAACCCAACTATACGGCCTAATACTCCGGCGGAGGTGTGCGGGGCCAGTCCCACCACTAGATGTCCTACCAGGTCTTTATAGGTTTTCATATTGTAGAAACGTTCCATTCCATAGAATTTATCTAGCAGATCATCCACAAAATGGGAAACCTTCAGAAGATACTCAGCACAGTTATCTGATATTACTACATCCTGCACTTTGATCTCTACAATCTGGTCCTCATTTTCCAGGGGATCTCCGTGGATATCCCGTGAGTATCCCAGTTCCTTAAGTTTCTGGGGGCTGACCTTAATTTCACTGGGGATGAAGTGAGTGAGGGGAAGGTTGGTGGAGTCGTGTCGGATGGTTGCGTCTTTAAAGGTGAAAACTTCATTTTTAGCTCGCAGAATACCTTTTTCAAGCGGTTCAGGGAATTTATCCTCTGATATCATCCCAATTACTCCTTTAATTTCGTCCATTTTTCGAATTCCCACGTTTTGATAGGCTTTTTTAAGTAGGTTGCCCAGGTTGATCTTCTTCTTACCTGAGCCGGTGGGAACGGCTCTTCCACCACAGGCGGGACAAATAGCCTGCATGGACCCTATTCCACATTGGGTGCAGCGGCAGCGTGCTATTTCAACTGTGATACTTCCTTTTTTAGATGCGTCAACAATATTCCTTCTGCTGCCTCCGTTGGTTCCTATGGGGAATAATGCGTGTGGAGCGGGTTTCATCTTCCTTTCCTTGGTTTTTTCAGGTCTCCCTACCCTACCACCGATATAGGTGGGGGCTTTGGCCATAATATACACAGATGAAACCTTATTAATGCCCTCTATGGTTTTTAATTCTTCATTTAAAGGTTCTTTCAGGGTATTTTGCAGCGCGTAAACATCCTCTGGATCTATGATAATCTTTCGATCTTTTATTTGGTGTTCTACTCCTAAAATTTCTAGTATCCTTTTTTCAGGGCCTATATCTGCTTTTAACTCGTTATTTTCAACGTTTTCATCAAGCCATTTGATAAGAATATTTATTTCTTCTGGGGAGGCGTCATGGTAAAAGTATGTGTAACTGGGATGTAAGGGTACTTCATATTTTCCTGATATCTTAAAAGCCTCACGGGCGTTGATATTATCTTTAATTAATTCTAAATCAAGATCATCTTTATATTGGGGGGATTTTTCAATGATTTGGACCCACCATTCTTCACACCAGCCGGCAGGTAATAAAATATGGTTGTTTCTTAAAAATTCCCCGAAAGCTACCAGCATATCCCCTAAAAACAGGATTTCATCCACTTCTTTTCTTAAAGATTTGGCTTGTTTGGCGGAATTGATCTTCACAACCGAACCGTCTTTTAATTTCACTATGGGGCCTTCTATACTATCACAAGGAACCACGCAGTTTCCTTTACCGGGTCTTTCAATCTTCATCTGGGTTCCCACTGCCAAAAACTCCACAATCTCCATGGTAGCAGGATGAATACCCATCGCTGCTAGTCCACTATTCCTGGATCTCCCATATCTTAATCGGAAACCTCCTTTGGCCTTAGGATATGACAATACTGGTCTTCCTCCTATGATATCCTGCATATACTTCTCATCTACTTTGGAACTTTCACCTTCATTTTTATCATCTTTAACTGGTTTTTTAGAGAACTTCTCCAGCCATAGCCAGCCCTTTATTTCCAGTTTTTTAGCATATTTCCTCACTTTGGGTGCTTTCTGAATAATTCCTTCCACCATTGCCAGTAAAGCCCCTCCCCTTATCTGGTTGGTTTCCACCCGTTCCAGGTCCCGGTGTGAAACTTCCACTTTATCTGTAGGCTCCCCGGTCACTTCTACTGGGATGTTTTTTGCTGCTAATCTCACTTCATCTGGACTAGGTGAATATTGAAGGTTAGTTACCTCTGATTCGTAGAGTTCGACCTCTTCCACATAACGCTCTATCTCCCCCTCAGTGGGCTTGTATGGGTCTAATCCCAGTGATAATCTGATATAATCTCCCAAAAGAACAGCCATTGCTGCTGCTGTTCCCCCGGCACTTCTGATGGGGCCGGCAAAGTATACGGCCAGGTACCATCCCTGATCGAAATTCCTTTTAATTTTCAACTTGGCAATACCTTCCAGTGGCGCAGCTACTACTCCTTCAGTCATGATTGCCAGAGCGGTTCTGATGGCCTGATCTGCTTTTGATTCTTTAATTTCGATACTGTCTTCTTTTCCTTCGACATCTGGTCTGGTAATTTCCCTGGTGATTCGGAATGCCACCTCTTCTCGGGATATGCCCTCATTTTCCAGTTCTTTTATTCTCCGGGCAATTCCTTCTGGACCGACCAGCCCCTCCACCCGCTCAGCCAGGTCTTTGGCCAGGGGTATTTCTGGTTCAGTTTCTATGTCGAAGCCCTTTAATCTGGCTTCTTTTGCAATATCGTATAATTTCTGAGTTTCAGATTCTAAATTATCAAAATATCCCATAAGTTTTCCTCATAAACCATAATTCCATT
>JAJRAE010000248.1 GCA_028682985.1 Methanobacterium sp. | reverse complement strand
TTGCTTCGACATCTATTTGTGGGTTGATGGAGAGTAATCTTTCCTTACTTGAGAGAACCTTTGATTTTCCAATATTTTCAGCTTTACTCATAAGCTGTCTGTTTAAATTGGATAAATCAAAAGAGTCTTTATCCACTATCACTAATTTTTCAGCCCCCATACGGGCTAACATCTCCATAGCAGCTCCACCAATACCGCCACAACCAATAACAGCAATTTTGGAATTTTTAATCTTTAATTGCTCGTTTTTATTGATTAGTTCCTTCTGGCGGGCTATCATATCCCAGTAGTGATTGTTTTCATCTTTTATCATGGAAATTCTATCCTTAAATATCTACTAGTTAGATGTTAATCGATAAAATCTTTTTTATTTTTTCACAGGTTGATATAGGGTGTTTCTTTCAACGGGTTCTCTGCCTATTGATTTTATAATTTTATGCATTTCATCTCGGGGTAGATGTTCTCCATGGGATGCTCCTGCTGCTATGGAAATTTTATCCTCCATCATGGTGCCCCCCTCACCCACTATATCCTGACGAAGCTTATCAGCTAAATTAAATAATTGAAATGGATTAGAATAAACCAGTTTCAAGGCATCTTGTCTGTTTATATCCCCTTGAATTGAACGTTGATACATATCTTGCATTATGAACACCTAAATAAAGGCTATTAATTCCTCTATAAAAGATCATCATATTTATATTGATAGCAGAAATTTTTTTTATATTTTATTAAAAAATTGATTAAAAATATATTCTCAAAAAGTTTTTAAATATCTAAATTTATTACTTTAAAATTAGATTAATCTCATATAAATAGTTAAATAGCTTATTCAGATTCTATATGGTTGATCAGGCTGGAGATGATGTCAATTAGAATGGTGATCACATATAGGTGGTATTCTTTGGGTTCCTGATGGGTCATGGTTTCAATTTCTTCCCCCATTTTACGATAGATCTTCACAGCTTCTGTTAATCTAGAAGCAGTTTTACCCTTTTCGTATTCCCAGGGCTGGAAATCCATGTCTTTAATGGTGTTTTCAATAATATCCGCCCCTCTTACCATTTCTTTGCCCAGAATTTTAGGATCACCCTTCTTAATGTGTTCAGGGTCCAGAATCCCGATGAATCCGCCAGGGGTTTCACCCATTACTTTCATATATTCCATAAATAGTTTTTCAATATTGGGTGAAGTGGACATCAATGTTAATATGTTTAAAAAAGTTTATAATTTTTTTTATTACATTTTGGATTTCTAATTATTTGAAGAGGATATACATTAAAATCTAAAAATACCGTGAAAAACAAAAAGAAAAGATAAAAGTGCCGGGGGCGGGATTCGAACCCGCGGCCTCACGGTATCCCAGATACAAAGTCAGAGCACGTGCTTAATACCCTATGAGCCGTGCGCTCTAACCAGCTGAGCCACCCCGGCGTGGCTTATAAGACATCGTGTTTTATTTAACTTAAAGTTTTCGATGATTTATTCAATAATTGACTAAAAAATTAACTCTTTTTTTTTAGATTTAATAATATTGAATAGAAAAATTAAAAGATCAGAGAGGCTAAATTAAAATTATAAATTCTAATTTAAATGTTCAATAAAAAATTAATTTTTCTAGATATGTAAGGTGTATAAAAAATGGAAGAACAGGATGTACATATCATAGAGGCCATGGGAAAAAGTAGAATAGTAGTAAAGAAGGGAAGGGTTGTAGAGGTGTCTAAACCTAAAATAGATTACTGTCCTTTATTTGATAAATACAGGGGAATTAAGAAGTTGGATAACAAATCAATCACGGAAAACATCGAATTCAGAATAGAAGATTTTGGAATGTGCACACCGAACAGAGTTTTAAAAATGAAAGACTTCCTATCCTTCGGAGTTTCCGAAATACTTAGCACCCTTTTAGAAGAGGAAATGATCGATTGTGTGGTGGCGGTATGCGAAGGATGCGGCACAGTCCTTTTAAATGAAGCTGAAATGGTCCAAGGTGTTGGTGGAAGAGTATCTGGTCTGGTAAGCACCACACCCATCAAAGAGGTAATTGAATCCTTGGGAAGTGAAAAGGTGCTGGATCCTGAAAACTGTGAAATAAACCAGGTGAAAGGAACTCGAAAAGCAATAGAAATGGGGTATAAAAACATAGCAGTGACCATAGTTTCTGCTGAAGATGCTCAGAATTTAAGAGAACTTGAAAAGAAGTTTAAAGATGTAAATATTTACATATTCGTTGTTCACACCACTGGCTTATCTGAAAATGAAGCAGAAATATTATTTGACAATGCGGACATTATCACTGGATGTGCTTCAAAAAGCATGAGGAAAATAGGCGGAGATAGAGAAACATACAGTGTCGGAGCATCTATACCCATCTATGGAGTTACTGAAGCAGGTAAAAAGTTCATAGAAAGGAGAATCGAGAAAATAGGCGGATTGAAAGATAAAAAAAATGCAAAACTGCCTGAACCATTAATATAAATATTTTTTATTTATTTGGGTGAAGATGGTAAATCCAACCCAGCCAGGGCACGTATAAGGGAGCTTTGAGTAACCAGACCTATTAGATCACCGTCTTTAACTACCGGTATTCTCTGATATCCATCATCAGCCATGATCTTTGTTATCTCCATAATAGGGGTGTCGGGTTGCGCTACTTTAAGGTCTTTACTCATCAACTCTTCCACTCTAAGTCCCAGAGCTTCGCCACCAGCAAGCAGGATATCCCGGTGAGTTATGATTCCTACCAGCTTTTTATCATCAACCACAGGTAAACCACCCACATTACATCGCATCATCTTAAGTTTAGCCGCTGCAATCAGGTCATCTGGTGAGATAATATGTACTTCACCAATCATAATATCCTGTGCCTTTTGATCATCTCTCATGCTTTTATTTTTATTTCTACTTCAATAAAAGGGTAGTTGTTAATAATCTAAAGATATGATTCCAAGACAAATTGGGAATTTAACTAAAAAATTAAGTAAAATCGTATCCATAATGTAAGTTGTAGTCCAAGAAATTTCAAATTTATGAAATTAGAGGAGGGTTTAATTTTGTCTTTAAAATCTAGGGATGATTTATCCATCGTGTTATGCGGAGAAGCAGGTCAGGGAATTCAGACAGTTGAAGGGATACTGGTACAGGCCATTAAATTGGCAGGATACAATGTTTGTTCTTCCAAAGAGTATATGTCCCGGGTTAGAGGGGGTTTAAACTCTACTGAAATAAGAATATCATCCAAACGCATCACTGCCTATGTGGATCGTATGGACATGCTTCTGGCATTAAATGAAGGTGCATTGGAACATTTGAAGGACAGAATAAACTCGGACACCCTTATAATTGGTGATGATCAGCAACTGAAAACCGTAAACCAGGAATATAACGTTCTGAAAGCCCCTATTCTGCAGAGTGCTCAGGAGTTAGGGGGAATAATATTTGCCAATGTAATAGCAGCCGGTGTGCTTTCAAACCTATTGAACATCCATTCAGATGTATTTGACCAGATAATCAGAGACATGTTCCAGAGAAAAGGGGAAGAAATAGTTAAGAAAGATATCAAGGCCGGACAAAAGGGCTACCAAATCGGGGATGAATTATCTGATTCCATTAAAATAATTTCTAAAATTGATAAAAATCCAGTTATTAAAGATGAACTCCTTTTAAGCGGAACGGATGCAGTGGGACTGGGCTGTATAGCTGGAAACTGTAAATTTATGGCTTCTTATCCCATGACGCCATCCACTTCACTTCAGATTTTCATGGCCCATCACGGGGAAGATTTTGACATCCTGTTTGAACAGGCAGAGGATGAGATAGCAGCGTTGAACATGTCAATTGGGGCATCTTATGCCGGGGCCCGATCAATGATAGCCACTTCCGGGAGTGGTTTCGCGCTGATGGAAGAGGCTGTAGGACTTTCCGGAATGACAGAAACACCAGTGGTAATATATGTTGGCCAAAGACCCGGACCTGCAGTGGGACTTCCCACCAGAACCGCACAGGAGGACTTGAATTTAACCATATTTTCTGGTCCAGGTGAGTTTGCCAGGATAATATTTGCTCCAGGAAACTTCCAGGAAGCATTTAAGATATCACATCAGGCATTTAATCTGGCAGATAAATATCAGATACCGGTTTTCATCCTATCAGATCAGTATTTTGCGGAATCTTACTATAATATTCCATCATTGGATTTGAGTGATGTTGAAATTGAAGATTATATAATAAAAACTCCTGAAAACTACAGGAGGTATAATTTAACAGCTGATGGTATTTCTCCACGGGGAATCCCTGGATACGGTGAAGGGGTGGTGGTGGTTGATTCAGATGAACATGATGAAGAAGGCCATATCACTGAAGACCTACAGATACGGACAGAGATGGTAAATAAACGATATCATAAGAAGATGAAACTTATAGAAAAGGAAATCATAGCCCCAGAACTGATTGGTGGTGATGGATATGATATCCTGGTAATAGGGTGGGGGTCCACCTACAGCACTATAAAGGAGGCTCTGAATGTTTTGGGTTCAGATGAGATCTCTTTCTTACACTTCAACCAGGTATATCCACTTTATTCTAATACTTTAGATTACCTGGAGAATGCAGATAAAACCATCATATTTGAAAACAATGCATCTGGTCAGTTTGCAAAATTTATTAAAATGGAAACCGGATTCAACATAGATGAAAAGATTTTGAAGTACAATGGAATGCCCTTTTCTGTTGAAGAAGTGGTTAAAAGTTTAGAAAGTTTAAGGGGGTTATAAGTATGGATGCTAAAGATTTTGATATGACTGGTGCTGATGTGGCATGGTGTCCAGGATGTGGAAACTTCTTAATCCTAAAAACCTTAAAAGAAACCCTGGCAGAAATGGAAATAAAACCAGAAAATTTGGTTCTGGTCAGTGGAATAGGTCAGGCCGGTAAATTACCTCACTATCTTAAATGTAACTTATTTAACAGCCTGCACGGACGATCACTACCCCCTGCTGTGGCAATAAAGGCGGTTAACCCTGAGCTGACTGTGATAGACGTGAGTGGTGATGGATGTTCCTATGGGGAAGGAGGTAATCATTTCATCCACAACATCCGTAGAAATCCGGACATAACCAACATAGTCCACAACAACATGGTGTATGGTTTAACTAAGGGACAGGCGTCCCCCACCAGCCGGAGCAAATTTAAAACCAATCTACAGGTAGAAGGCGTGTTTCTGGAACCTTTCAATCCATTGTCCATAGCCATAGCTCTCAGGGCGTCATTCGTAGCCCGGGCCTATTGTAGTGACACTGAACAAACCAAAGAAATCCTTAAAAAGGCCATAGAACATAAAGGGTATGCCCTGGTAGATATATTCCAACCATGCGTCACCTTCAACAAGACCAACACCTATCAGTGGTTTAAAGAAAACACCTATTATCTGGAAGAATCCCACAATCCCACGGACATAAATCAGGCTTTTAAACGGGCCATGGAAACAGATAAGTTACCATTAGGAATATTTTATATGGATAATGATAGAAAAACATTTGAAGAAAACTTAGAAATTTATTATGATGATAAAACACCCCTCTATAAACGTAAATATGAAATGGATAAATTAAAATCCTTGATTGAAAGTAAGAAAAGATTATAAATATTAAGTTGAATTATTATGGAAAACTCAAAAATAGAGATATCAGAAGATGATGTGCTTGATTTAATGGATCAATTCACCAGAGTGCCCCCTTTACTACTTAAAATTGTGGTTAATAGGAATTCTAATGTGGTTAAATCTTTCCAGGGTCAGATTGAAGATTATAAGAACAGCCTATCCCCGGAGGAGATCCTTAAAATCAGAAAAGTCCTGGAAATGCCGGTAAGTGATCTGCAGAATATCTTAAACAATGTATACCAAAAAAATGGGCAGGAACAGCTTAAAATACTGGCAGATCCTAAGGCAAGGCCATTTATTGAAAAAAATCTGCTAGAACTGAGTAACTATGTATGATTAGAGGTTTCAATTACTGGGGATAATTGTTTTAAGTCCTGAGAATTCGTCTTACTAAAATGGATGAAACTGTAACAAATATTAACAGCATCAAATAGGTGTAAGAATTGGAATGTCCTATAAAGATGAGGAGAAAATTAAAAACCCCCAACTTAAAAAGGATAGCTGCTACTGCTATAACGGTTATAATAAGTGTTTTTGGTGAGTTAAAAAAAGATTTTTCCTTTTCCTTAGGATCTCTGGTATGTGTTGCTACAGATGCGAGTGATGGAAGTTTACCATTATCTTCTTTAATATCATTAATTTTGTCAGTGTATTCTAATTTTCCACCACACTGACACTCTAAAAAATCTTCCGGACTTTCCCCAGGCTGGAGTTGGTAATATCCTCCACATTTTGCACAGATCAGATAACCCATTTCGTACAACCAAATAATTATATTACTAAATAAGATTTTATTAATATAATTTTATGTGTAGATATTATATTATGTTTATGCATAAAATTATACTCCACTGAGCAGTTTAAAAATTTCCATATTAATATTTGAGGTAAAAAAAATTGACACAACTAGAACAGGCAAAGAAAGGCAATATCACTCCTGAAATGGAAAAAGTAGCAGAAAGTGAAGGGATTGAAGTTGGGAAACTTCTAAGAAGAGTTTCCAATGGCCAGATAGTTATACCTAAGAATAACCATGGAAAAAGCAAACCTCTTGGTATAGGTAAAGGCCTGAAAACAAAGGTCAATGCCAATGTAGGCTCCTCTTCGGAAATGGAAGATACAGAGTGGGAAGTTAAAAAGGCTGAAATAGCAGTGGAATATGGTGCAGACACACTGATGGATCTCTCAACCGGCTCCCAATTTAAAGATATTAGAACGGCCATAATGGAGAAAATTAATATCCCGATAGGCACAGTACCCATCTACGAGGCTGCTATTAAAGCGTCAAAATACAAAGAAGCGGTAATTAATATGGATGAAGATGATATGTTCCAGGCCATTATAAATCAGGCTAATGAAGGGGTTGATTTTATAACGGTTCACTGTGGAATCACCAGAGAAACCGTGGAGAAAGTAAAGAACTCATCCAGAATTATGGGAATAGTAAGCAGGGGCGGGGCATTCACCGCAGCATGGATACTTAAAAATCAGGAAGAAAACCCTTTATATAAAAATTATGACTACCTGCTGGAGATAGCCCATGAACACGATGTAACCATCAGCCTTGGGGATGGGCTGAGACCGGGGTGCACACATGACGCGTCAGATATTCCTCAAATAAGTGAATTAGTAACTCTGGGCAGCCTGGTTAAAAGAGCCAGGGAAAAGGGAGTTCAGGTAATGGTTGAAGGACCGGGCCATGTTCCCTTAAACCAGATTGAATCAAACATCCAATTGCAAAAGACGGTGTGTAATGGAGCTCCATTCTATGTACTGGGGCCGTTGGTTACAGATTTAGCACCAGGCTATGATCATATAACCTCGGCCATAGGCGGAGCGATAGCGGCAGCTGCCGGTGCGGACTACCTTTGCTACGTCACTCCCGCCGAACACTTATCTATCCCTGATGAAGAAGATGTAAAAGAGGGTGTTATTGCATCCAGAATTGCTGCACAGGCAGCTGACTTGGCGAAAGATGTTGGAAATGCCAGGGAAAATGAAATGAGAATGGCCCAAGCCCGCAAAGAATTCAACTGGGAACTGCAATTTAAACTGGCCCTGGATGGTGAAAAAGCCAGGAAATGCAGATACAAGCGGGCCAGTCATAAAGAAGATATGTGCACCATGTGCGGAGATTTCTGTGCTATAAAATTGGTGCGGGATGACTTCTAAAACCCCATTTTTTATTTTTAAAATTATTTTCTTTAAAATTAAACCCTTTTTTTAAGATTAATGAATTTTTTAAATATTAATAAAAGTTTCTACATAAAATAGAACGAATTAATATTAAGCATTTTAAGGGATAAAAATTAAAAATAATTTTCTTGAAAATAAAATCCAGGAGGATATATCATGCCAATGGAACAAGTGAATGGTGATAATAGGGGTAAAGTTGTACTATATGCTTTAAGCACCTGTGGATGGTGTAAAAAAACAAAAGAACTGCTGGAAGAATTGAATGTTGAATATAATTACATCTATGTAGATCTGCTAGAGGGAGAAGAGCGTAATGAAATCATAGGAGATGTGAAGAAGCATAATGCCCAGTTATCCTTCCCAACCCTGGTTATTGACGATGATAAAACCATAGTAGGATTTAATGAGGAGGGTATCAGGGAGGCCCTTTCATGAATCATGATCGATCTGATGAGAAGCTCCAAAAATACTATGAAAAAATAAGAGAACAGGCAGAATCAGCAGGTTACCATCTAAACGCTGATGAAGAATTCACTAAATCCCTTCTGGAAAGCATATTAGTTAATATATATAGATATGGATATGGGGCATGCCCCTGCAGACTGGCCTCCGGCATAAAAGAGGAAGATTTAGACATCATATGCCCCTGTGACTATCGAGATCCCGATTTACAGGATTATGATGCATGTTACTGTGGATTATACGTATCCCGAGACATACTATCTGGAGAAAAGAAACTCACCCCCATACCGGAACGCAGACCAGCACCAGAAGAAAGAGAGAAAGCAAAGAAATCAAAAATACATCCTGCCAAAACAGGAAGTTTAACTTTACCGGTCTGGAGATGCAAGGTGTGTGGATATCTATGCGCCAGGGAAGAGCCTCCAGAACTCTGCCCAATCTGTAAAGTTGATAAAGAACGATTTGCAAGATTCTTATAAATAAGAATTTCTTTAAATTAACTCAAAATAGAATTTTTTAAAGAATAATAAATAATTCTTCAAAGGAAATCTATAAATTTCTAAAGGATTGGAAATGGACAGCAACAACAATGGGTTGATCAATTACGATGAAGTTAAAGACGATTTAAAATTTTTAATTAAATCGGATGTTCGGGTAAAAATACTGATAAGTCTGAGCGAAGGTGAAAAAAATATAGCTCAACTAAAGCAGGAACTGGGATTTAGTTCATCAACCATACTGCACGGCATGTATCAGCTGGAAGCTAAAGATATAATAGTAAGGAACTCAGGAATTTACGCTCTGTCAAAAACAGGGGAGATTTATCAGGATAAATTACTGGATATGGTTAAATCGATTTATGCATTGAAAAACTGTGGCAGTATCTTTTTAAATCACGACATAGAATGCATCCCTCCCGAACTTCTGAAGGATTTAGGTTCCTTGGAAGATTCAAGGCTGGTTAATTCCATAACTACCGACATATTAAGACCCCATAACATACTTATCCAGTATCTGTCCCAGTCAATCAACATCAAACATATTTCCTCAGTCCTTTACACCCCAACTATAAAACTAATATTCTCAAATCTGGACCTAAACAGGGCCCATCTACTTTTAACCAGAGAAATATTAGAGGAAGTAGTGGATGAAATAAATTACAGCACCATAAAAAAATACATCACCCAGGGCAATCTTAAAATTGGAATAATCAACGACAAAACCCGAATATCATTTAACATGGGAGATAACTTCATGTCGTTGGGTCTATATTATCAAAATGGAGATTATGATCTGAACAATTTAATAATGAGTGAAAACAGGAAGGCCCTGGATTGGGGTAATAGGCTGTTTAAATACCATCAAGAACTATCAAAAGATTTTGAAGTTTAAATTCCCTTTATCAACAATCTGAAATAATGTTTCTAGCAATTATTTGAAATATTATTCTCCTTAAATCAATAATAAGGAATATTATGTTCTTAATCAAATAATAAGGAATATGATTTAAAAAATTATTTATCGCACTGATTTTAGTGGAGAATAAGTCATGCCCCCGGAAAACAATATGAAATATCAGAAGCTGGTAGAACTGTATGAGGCCATGGACTCTACCACCAAAAGACTGGAGAAAACAGCAATTCTGTCTGAATTTCTTAAAATGGTGGGGGAAAAGGATCCAGAAAACCTGCCAGAAGTTACTCTGTTATCCCTGGGCCGTATATTTCCAACATGGAGCGAAGAAGAACTAGGAATTGGTTCTAAGCTTTTAATGAAGGCCATCTCCCTCGTGGTGGGCGTTTCACCAGAAGAGGTGGAAGATCAAATCCGGGAAAGTGGGGACATTGGTTACGCATCCCAGGAGCTTTTCCAGCGTAAAGTCCAGTCCACCCTTTTTATGAGACCTCTCACTATAGATAAGGTTTATCAAAATCTGGTTAAAATTGCGGACATCACTGGAGGCCGCTCCCAATACAAGAAACTTGAGATATTAAGAGAACTGCTTTCATCAGCAACACCCCATGAAGCAAAATACATTACCCGCACGGTACTGGAGGAGTTAAGGGTTGGTGTGGGTGAAGGAACACTGAAAGATGCTATAGCAAGGGCTTTCAATATCCCTAAAGAGGTGGTGGAAAGAGCTCAAATGTTAACCAATGATCTTGGTTTGGTTGCTAAAGTAGCCCGGGAAGAAGGCGCATCAGGATTAAGAAGACTCACACTCAAACCAGGGAAGCCAGTTAAACCCATGCTCGCCCAGCTTTCCACAGATTATCAAATTAGCATTAGGGATATGGGATATGCACTCTGTGAAACAAAATATGATGGTATCCGGGTTCAAATTCACCGCATCAATGATGAGATAAATATCTTCACCCGAAGGCTGGAGAATATCAGTCCAGCCCTTCCAGAAATAACTGAATATATTAAGAAGGCTATTAAGCCAGCTGAATTCATTGTAGAAGGAGAAATAATAGTTACTAAGGAAGGAAAGCCCATATCCTTCCAGTACATTCTGCAGAGGGTGCGCAGAAAATACGATATAGAAAGACTACGCGAAGAAATACCACTTACCCTATACTTATTCGATGTTCTATATTATCAAAAGCCAACCCTGGACGAGCCTTTAAAGGACCGGAGAAGGCTGCTTGAGGAAATCGTAGATATTATTCCCGGTAAACTTGAACTGAGTAAGCAGGTTAAAGCCACTCCCCAGACTTCAGATAAAGCCCTGCAGCTTTTCAATGAATCAATTGAGGAAGGTCATGAAGGGGTGATGCTAAAAGATCCCAACGCACCTTACACCCCTGGTTTACGAGGAAAGAAAATGCTTAAATGGAAGGCCACGCCAGAAACACTGGATCTGGTAGTGGTTGGAGGAACCTACGGCACTGGTAAAAGGGCGCATTTAATTGGTTCATTTAGGCTGGCTTTACAGGATGAAAATAAAAAACTTAAAACACTGGCCCACGTAGCTACGGGGCTGGATGATAAAACTCTACAGGAACTCAATGACATGTCAGAACCTCTTATAACCCTTAAAGTTGGCCGTAAGGTGGAGATGGTTCCTTCTATCATCATGGAGGTGGCTTTCAGTGAGATAGTTAAAAGTCCGGAATATGAAAGCGGCTACTCTTTGAGGTTTCCGGTGGTTAAAAGAATCCGAACAGACATCAGCATAGATGATATAGATACGGTGGAACGTGTGGAGTCCATATATCAGAATATGGAGATTCTTTAAATCTATTCACTTTTTATAAATTTCAATAATATTGGTATTTCAATTAATTATAAATAATACTTTTATTTATATAATTAATACAAAAGGTACTGGGTTTAAATATGGAAGATCACTTAATTTTCAAGATTGCACTGGCCATGTCAATTCTGGGCTTGATGGGAATGGTTTTCTCAGCAGACCTGATAACCGCCCGTGAAATAAAGATACAGGACATCAATCGAGGTATGCTGGATGAAGATGTGACTCTGGAGGGGTTTGTGCAGAATGTGAAAAAATCCAGCCATAGTGAAACTTATTTCCTGGATATCATGGATGGCACCGGTAAAATAACAATTTTAATTTTTGAGAGCAATGCCCAGGAACTTCAAAAAGCTAACATAACAATTTACAGTCTCAATAACAGGAGAGTAAAAGTAACGGGTAAGGTGAGTGAATATCAGGGGAAAATAGAGTTAATTCTTAACGATGCTTCTTCCCTGAAGATTATTGTCTAGGCTACTTATGGGAGGAAAGGTCTAGGGTGTAATTTTTAATTTCATCCAGAATATCCCGGGCATAGAACGCGGAAAAAACAATTCCCAAGGCAGTGACCAACCAGAAAGAAACCAAACGATCAACCAGGGCAATACTCCCTGCCAGAGCACTGGGCACACCAAATAGCACGAATAAACCGGTTAAAGATATTTCTATGGAGCCAATACCTCCCGGAAGTGCGCTTAGTACTCCAATCACATTAGCCAGCAGAAAAATGATAACTATGGCCAAAAAATTAATTTCCAGATGGAAGGCATAAAAAACAGTGTAAAGCCGAACACATTCCAGTAACCAGGATAATGAAGATAATATTAACACGAAGGAGAGATTTTTGTAACTGGAAAAAGAATTTGCATAGCTGATTATCCCTTCTAAACCTTTGGTCAGCCGCTCGTAGATGCTGTTCAACAGTTCATCCCGGATGGGCAATTTACTTATTAACGGGTGTATCTTATCATAAATCCATATCCCACTGCCTTCACGCCAGTTTATTAAATATATTATGAACATAACAGTTAGTGATAAAGCACCACCTGCAATGGCAATGAAACGTATTTTAGGCAGAAATAGTCCGGATATTATTAGAAGAGATCCAGCTATGGCCAGGTCAAAGAATCTCTCGGTTAAACCTGCGGATAATCCTTCAGATAAGCTTATCTGGTTGATCTTTTTACCGGCCACTGCTGTAAATACTTCACCAGCGCCCCTCATGGGGCTGAAGTTCCCGGCGAATAGCCCGATGGTTTTAACAAGGAAGTTCTTTTTAAACTCAGTGGTCTGGTTAATTATAAAACCCCATCTAACAGACCTTATCCAAACCACAACCAGATGTATAACCGCAGCCAGCAGGATGAACCACCAATCAGCCGTTTCCAGAGCTTTGAGGATATTTGATGGCCCAATCCATAAGATCAAAATTAAGACCAGTATTATGCTAAATAAAAGCACCAGAAACTGTTTCAGGTTAAATCCTCCTTTTTATATCAATTAAAAAGAGTTTAAAAATATAATAGATGTACTTAATTATCTTAACCCCGGTTATATATGATTTTTCACCCTTATATGAACTTGGTATACCAATCTCCTTAAACATCAGATTATGAAGTGAAGCCTGATATAACATCTCTGATTCGAACTCATAGTCATTATAGGGAATTTCTCTAAATATCTGACCGGCTTTTTCATTGAATATCCGAAATCCGCATTGACTATCAGTAAGTGGGTACCCGGTGGCTATTCCTAATAGACCGGTGGTTAATTTATTGGAAAACCTCCTCTGCATGGCCATATCTTGGGGTGGTTCTCTAAGAAAACGGGAGCATACCACAAGATCTGCATCTTCAAGCCCGGATACTAGAGAAGGTATAAAATGGGGGTCATGCTGCCCATCACCATCCAGCATCACCATGGCCTTATAACTTTTATTTAACGCGTATTCTATCCCTGTCTTTAGGGCGGCGCCCTTACCTCTATTCTTATCGTGATTTATCACCATTCCCCCGGCTTGCTTAGCCAAGCTGGAAGTTCGGTCACTGGATCCATCATCCACAACCAGAACCTCAGAGTACTTTAAGGAACTTTTTACAATATTTTCTATGGCTGCTTCCTCATTGTAGGCAGGAATTACTATGATATAATTCATAAAAAATCATTTTGACTAGTTTTTATAAGTAAACTATTATATGAATAAAAATTTTATTTTCAGAGGTTTTAAAATGATTATTTTAATATGATGCATTGTGTTAATTATATTAGAAATATTGGTTTACAAAATTCAGTATTATGTACTATTTTTTATTAAAATAAATTTTTTAACCGGTAAGAGATATTAATTGATAGGAGGTTACTTTTATTAGTAAATTTTCATTCCTGAAGGAGAAAAATAATTGGAAATATGTGCTATTAGTTTTACCAGCCATTTTGGCATTATTAATAGTTCTGATTCCTACTTTAAAATTTCAGTGGCCCCTTAGCTGGGATATCTATTACCATGTTCATCTGGCCCGTCTTTATCTGGAGCACGGTTTAACTTGGTGGGATCCTTTAACAGTGGCGCCATCTGGAAGGCCCATTGCTTATCCTCCAGTTTTCCATTTGCTGATTGCTGGATTTTCCTATATTCTTAGTGCGGATCCTTTTCAGGTAGTTAGATTTATGCAGCCTGTTTTGGCATTTTCTCTGGTTTTTTCAATAACCTATGTGGCCTACCGCCTTTTTGGATTGTTATCCGGATTAGCGGCAGGTTTGCTCACTATATTAAGTTTCATAACAATAAATAGGGGATTCTTTGCTTCCCCCGGGACTTTAAGTCTCATTATCATGCCTCTGGTCTTATACACATTTTACCAAGCTAATGAGGAAGGTAAGTTAAGGTTCATTTTAATATCAGGACTGTTAAGCGGTTTGATATTTTTAACCCACAGTTTCACAGCTCTAATAATCATAATGGTAGTGTTTATTTATACAGCGTCTATGATTTTACTTAAAAGACCTTTTAATAGAAGATTTCTGGTCATATTTCTTTTAATTTCCGGTTTAATTGCCCTAATATGGTGGGGTCCTCTTTATATATTGTATAATCCTCATTTCAACGTCTTTGCCGGCTATCCACTCCCTATTTCAGAATACTATGTGAGATATCTGGGAATTATCCCAACCCTACTGGCCACAATTGGAGGATTATGTCTTCTTAAAAAGGGTGAAAATAAAGGCATTTTTATCCTGATTTGGGCTTTATCAACTTTACTTTTAAGTAGAGCTTATCTGATTGGATTGGATGTTATACCCATCCGGGTGTTGGAGATAGCCTCTTATCCACTGATAATAATGGCTGGTTATGGGCTGGCGGTTTCCCTGAATATGATTGAAGAAAGATTGAGGACGAACAGACGTACTGGAAACATATTAATCCGGAAATTTAAATTTACTATTATAATCATTTTAACACTTTTTACACTGATATCAGGGGCAGTTTTTGCTGATGGATACACTTCAAACCTGATCAGTAGCAATGACTCTCATTCTGACTATATCTTTCCCAATAGTATTCATCTGCTCTTTAATCCGTTAGATTATGTTTTTAAATTTCAGGTTATTGCGGATCGCTATGGAAATTTGGGTCTGGCTAAAAATAGGATGGGAGTAGCCAATTGGTTTATGGAAAATGGAGATAGAAATAAGACAGTATATTCAACTGATTCCTACCTGGACACCATCATTGTATCTACATCCCGTTTGCACGTGATCAAGGGAGGTTACAGTGAAAGCATTCCTTCCAATGTTTTTAAACGTGATATGAATGATATAGGCAGTTTAACCAGGGATCAACTTTTAAAGGAAAACATAAAATATCTTATACTGCGTAATGGAGTGGAAATTCCTTCCTATGCCCGAGAAGTGTACCGTAATGGTAATTATATAATCTGCATTATTGAATAAATCAAGGATGATTAAATGAACAAATCCTCTAAATTTCTATTAATACTGGGCCTTTTTATAGGCATAATCATCTTATATCTTGTGATCAGTCCGCTATTTATTCATGAGGAATCTTTCCAGGGCTTCAATGGGGATAACAACCACACAATCATAGTCTGTTATTCTACTGGGGATATGAAAGGCATTGAAGTAGGGGTTGCCTCTTACGCGGGTAGGGAAGGCATACCGCTTATTTTATCTAGTAAAAACATTCCTTATCCTCTGAACGATTGGATTCCATCAGTATTGGATAAAGGCGATATTAAAAAGGTAATTGTGGTTGGACCAGTTTCCCAGTGGCAAATTTATCTCCTGAAAATGAATAAAATAGAAATAGAGGTCATTTCAGGGCAAACAAAGGCGGGAATTCTCACTGAAATTGCTGAAAAAAGCTTCCAATCTCTGGACACCGTTATCATAACCTCATCAGATCCATCAGCATCCCTTTTAGGGGCTTATATGGATTTACCAGTTTTTGTCGTGGCCGAACCTGGAAAGTACACCTCTGATGAATATTTAGCCCCAGAATATGAGAATTTCATGGATAAATATAAAATTAAAAGGGTAATAATTGTTGGAAGTATTTCAGATAATATTAAAGATAAATTAACAGCGAAAAATATCCGGCTGGACGAAATAAGGGGTAATGATAGTTACTGGACCAGTGTACTGGTTTCAGACCGGGTGAAGGATATCCTTAAACAGAGAGGTTTGGAGGTTAACTCGGCTTACTGCGGGTTTTATGGTGAACTTCCCTCCATAATCCCCCTGGCAGTTAATAATAATTCAATAATGCTTATTGATCCTACTTTACATATGGACGATGCAGTTAATTATCTGAAAACTAATGGGATCGTCGATGTTGTTATAACCAGGAACGGCCCAGCAGATTATATCCAGATGGAGGAGCCAGACTTTGTTTCAAAGACATTCATAAATAAACTGGGCAGTGTCGGTATAAAAACTAATACACTAACCAATTTCAGAACAATAAATGAAGCAACTGGCTTGTTTGAAACCAAGATGATGACTGCTGAACAGCTTTTAGGATTAGATTCTATAAAGTATAACCAGACTGAATCAGCCTATAGAATAAATTTTGATCCTTCTTCAATAAATCAATTTAAGAATCTTGAAACATCACGGTATCCACCTATTCTGGCTATTGTTCTTAAAGGCGGTGATTGGAGGTCTAGTACTGGTTCAGAGCTTATTGTAAGACAGATTGGTTTAAATGAATGGTATTACAGCTGGAAGGGGATTCATCCTTATATCTGGTACCGTAATAATACTGATGACTGGTATTGCTATTCAGGATCCCAGTATTCATGGCATTGGATCGGTGGAAATAAAACAGATAATGGAAATATCAATAAAAACAGTGATATCTGGACTGTGGAGTATCTTAGCGATGGGAAAGTTTATAACAGGGTTTATTGGGTTAAAAGAGGAATTATCTGGGAAGAAGTACATTCAGAGGCATCTTTCAACTGGAAATATGAAAATAGCTGGATTTGCTACCAGGATAAAGTTGATGGCGTATTTATCCTATATAAGTCAAATAATCCATTTTTTTAACACAACCAATCATATTAGAATATAATCTGGTAAATCATCCAAAGTACTGTTCAAATAAAGAAATCAGGTCCTTTGAGTCCTTTAATATGTAGGTGTTGTCCATTCTAGCTAATTTCCGGACATGTTCCACATCCTCTGCTCGTATGGTCAGCTTCAAGTCCTTGCCATCTGGTAGTTTGGTTATTATCACGCCTTCCTCGTAGTCAGAGGGCAAAATGTATAGGGGGACATCTGCTTTCTGGCCCATTATAGCGGCGTTGGATATTAGAGTGTCTCCCATTCTTAAAGCTATTTTGGCCACGGAATTGGAGGTTCCCGGGGCAACTAACATGAATTCGTATTTGCCCAGTTGAATATTACCGGCCAGAAAGGGTGAATTGGCATTGATCTCCACCCATATCTTATCGAATGAGGATTCAATTTCCTGGGATAATTCATAATATTTTATGACCTGATCACCGGCTTTGGATATAAATACCTCAATATCCACTTTTTCTTCGAACTTTCTTTTTATATCCATCATTACCTGGACTGTTTCCTCGATTTTATCACCAGCACCGGTGATTCCCCAGGCAATCTTTTTTCGTGACATAGAGTTACAACCTCAACATAATTTTTATTCCCATAATACAATTTCTAGGGTTTATTTTTTTTTAGATTATAGGAATTTATTATCAGATTTATTTATGATGGAATTACTATAAATTTTTTCTCGATAGATATTTATTTAATCAAATCCAAAATATTAATCTATATGAGTTAAAAATGGAATTTTAAGGGATTTCTAATTATTTTATATTAAATAAATAAACAAAGGAGCTATTTTATGGTAAATAAGCGATTATTTGGAACATTTGGTGTAAGGAGAAGAGCTAATGAAGTTTTAACACCTGAATTTGCTTCTAAACTGTCAGCTGCATATGGTACCCTGGTTAAGGGGCAGGTGGCGGTAGGTGGAGATACCAGGACATCCACACCTATGATTAAGCATGCTGTGATATCCGGTCTTTTAAGTGCAGGCTGTAATGTTATTGATTTGGGGGGTTTACCAACTCCAGCAGTTCAGTATGCTGTGAGAAACTATTATGATGGTGGAATTATTATCACAGCCTCACATAATCCTCCCCATGATAACGGTATCAAGTTTGTGGATGCCGACGGAATAGGAATACCAGAGGATATGGAGGAAAAAATAGAGGACATGTACTTTAATGAAAACCCAGATCGTGTATCATGGGATGAAATCAAAGAAGTGGAGATTAATTCTAACATTATTGATGAGTACATAGAAAATGTAGAATGTAGGGTGGATGCTGAAGCTATTAACGATGCAGGATTAAAGGTGGTGGTAGATTGTGGAAATGGAGCTGCCTGTTTCACCACACCCTATCTGCTAAGAAAATTGGGATGTAAAGTTACGACAATGAACTGTCAGCCTGATGGCTTTTTCCCAGGAAGAAATCCAGAACCCACTGAGGATAACCTGCAGGAACTTATCAGTGCAGTAAAGAATCTGGGAGCTGATCTGGGCATAGCCCATGATGGTGATGCAGACCGCACCATCTGCATAGATGAAAATGGAAGCTTTGTTTTTGGTGATAAAACCTTTGCACTCGTGGAAAAGTATATGCTAAAGGAGAATGGCGGAGGTTTGATTGTAACCACAGTGGCCACCTCATCAGCCATCTATGACATAGCAGAAGAGTTTGGTGGAGAAGTAATAGCCACCAGAGTAGGTGATCTCCTGGTGGCCCGGGAACTTAAGGATAAAAATGGTTTATTTGGTGGGGAAGAAAATGGAGGATTAATATTCCCCGACTTTGTATACGGCCGTGACGCTGCCCTTTCAACAGCAAAGATAGTGGAAATTATAGCTAAAGAAAAAAAGCCACTCTCAAAACTTATCAAGGAGCTTCCAGCATATAAATCAGAAAAAAGAAAAATAGAATGTCCTGATGACCTTAAAAAAGAGGTTATGGATAGTATTGCTGAAGTTACCTGTGAATATGAGGTGGATACCAAGGATGGAGTTAAAATATTCACAGATGAGGGCTGGGTTATAATCAGACCTTCTGGAACAGAACCAATATTCAGATGTTTTGCTGAAGCCCAAAGCGATGAAGATGCTAAAAAGATGGCTGAATGGGGAATATCTCTGGTTATGGAGCAGCTCAAATCTAGAAAATAATCATCTATTATTTATTTTTTTTCTTCGTAGAAACCGTAAAATTGGGAGCAATAATCGCACATAGGAAATTTACCATATTTATAATGGCTTAAATCATCCTTATTTATGTCAAATTTCTGCAGACAGAAGTAACAGGTTTCTATTTTTTCTTTTTCTTCCCTTTCTTTATCTGAATTATCGGCAGTACTTATTTCATCTTTATTTTCTTCCTCTTCTGCAGTGTTTTCTTCTTTATTTACAGTACTGACTATATCTTTCGTTTTTTCCGTCCTTCCCTGTTCCCTGTTTTGTATATCTATTTTAAACACCTCTAAAAATAAAGTACATTCTATATAAGTTAATCTGGAATTTATAAAGTTTTTGAAAAAAAGATTATTAAAAAAAATTAAGAGAAATTTTAAAAATTTTGAAGGTTTATAAGAATTCTCGTTTTAACTGTAGAGTTACACCGAACTGCTGCTTTCCATCTTCGTTTTTGTTAACTGGAGATATTCCACGGAAGTAGTATTCAACTTCACCAGCATTAGCTATTTCTAAACTGACAGCTTCAAGTTCATCAAAATCGTCAAAATAATCATAAATACTGGTAATTTCTGTTTCAGGAGCTTGAAAAGATATTATAAGGGCGTTCTCCTTCCGGTTTTGCAAGGAAATATTGTCTTCATTAACTTCCAGCATCTGTTTATCCTTCTGTTTACTTCCAGTTCCTCTTCTAAAAATTATATTATCTGCCATTTTAGATCCCCCTTTAATTTTAGTTAAATCCCGTTAAACTTAGATAAATATTTGTTATCCCGTCTATAAATTTCTTTTCCATATACATTTAGGGGATTGATTTATCTAGCAAACCCATTTTTTTTGGTTAAAATTTATATCCAATATCCCGCAGGAACTTCAGCCGCCATGCAGCATCTTCTTCATCTTCAATTCTAACCGGTCTTAAACCATCAATAACACCGACTATGCCATTTCCCTGTTCAGATTTAACTATTAAAACCTGCACTGGATTGGAGGTAGCGCAAAAAAGACCCACCACTTCTGGGATACTTTTAATTCTCTGGGTCACGTTAATAGGAAAGGCATTTTTTAGATATATCAGAAAACTGTGTCCACAGGCCATGTTGAGAATTTCTTGAGCTGCTAGTTCAGTGAGGTCATTATTATTTCCAGCTTTTCTTACCAGGCAATCTCCCGAAGCCTCTCCAAAAGCCAGACCAAACTCAGCCTGGGGAACGGTATTTACAATAGCTTCATACAGGTCTTCCACAGTTTTAATAAAATGACTCTGACCCAGGATTAAATTACAGTCTTCAGGAACTGCTAATTGGTAATTTATAAGTTCTAATCCCATTTTCTACTCCTCCTAAATCACTTATAATTGTCATTAACAATCATTATATATTAGAAATTTAAATTAAAATACATATCTGATTTTTAAATCCTATCCATCAGATTTATAAAAAAAAAGTAAATTTGTTAATATTCTATAATAATGAGGGATGAAATTACATTTGTAATACTTGGGTGTTTTTTATGAACGAAAAAATGAAAGAAATCGCTCAACGCATATCTGAACTCAGAGAATTATCAGACATCAGCATACAGGAGATGTCTGAATTCCTGAAAATTCCAGAAGAAACTTATAGGGGATATGAAAACTGCCAAACTGACATACCAGCCAGTGACCTGTTTGAAATTGCCCATAAATTAAATGTAGACATGGGACTGCTGCTGACTGGAGAAGAAACCAGGATGAATATTTTCACAGTAACCAGAAAGGATAAAGGAGTAAGGGTAGAGCGCCGGAAACAGTACCAGTATGAAAACCTGGCAGAGAAGTTCATCCACAAAAAGGCGGAGCCCTTTATTGTAACGGTGGAGACCAGAAATGAAACAAATAAACCATCAACAAACACACATCCAGGCCAGGAATTTGACTATGTAATACAAGGATCCCTGAAATTCTACATACACGATAACGAGATCATTTTAAATGAAGGGGATTCCATATTTTTCGATTCATCATATGAACATGCTATGGAAGCGTTAAATAAAAAGCCAGCCAAGTTTCTGGCGGTAATACTCTAAAAATTTGTTTGAGGATAGAAAATGACCAGTTTATTATATTCATACGTACCAGAAATAGAATATAAATCCTATCAGGAATTTATAGACAATTTCGATATAAATATACCGGATAATTTCAATTTTGCCTATGATATAGTGGATAAATATGCGGAACTAAGCCCGGATAAAACAGCCCTAGTATGGTGTAACGACCATGATGAGGAATTCATAATCAGTTTTAAGGAATTAAAGAAGTACAGTGATAAGACAGCCAATTTTTTCCAGAAACTAGGAATAAAAAAGGGCGATAAGGTAATGTTAACACTGAAGAGTCGTTATGAATTCTGGTTCTCTATCCTGGCCCTGCATAAATTAGGGGCCATCACCATTCCTGCCACACACATGCTTAAAACAAAGGACATTGTATACCGGGTTAAAAAAGCAGGGATTAAGATGGTGGTGTGCATCGAGGAAGATCAAGTTCCCCACTTTTTCGACGAAGCACAGAAAGAATTAACAGATATAAATCTTATAAAAGTACTGGTTGGAGATGAAAAACGACCAGATTGGCATAATTTCCGCAAAGAAGTTGAAAAAGAATCAGCTGAATTTGAAAGACCGGTTGGAGATCAAAAAACCAGCATCCATGAACCTATGCTGGTATATTTCTCATCAGGAACCACCGGCTTGCCAAAAATGGTAGAACATGACTACACCTACCCATTCGGACATATAATAACAGCTAAATACTGGCAGAACGTAATGGAAGAAGGGTTACACTACACAGTGGCGGATACAGGGTGGGCTAAAGCCATGTGGGGACAGATATACGGGCAGTGGATAGCGGGAAGCGCTGTTTTTGTATATGATTATGAGCGATTTGATGCCGGTCACATGCTGGATAAGGCATCAAAATTTGGAGTGACCACATTCTGCGCACCCCCCACCATCTACCGTTTCCTAATTAAGGAAGACATGTCAAAATACGATTTCTCCACTCTAAAATATGCGGTAACTGCGGGTGAACCCTTAAATCCAGAGGTTTATAATAAATTCAATGAATACACTGGATTGAAATTAATGGAAGGATTTGGCCAGACCGAATGCGTGGTATGCATAGCCAACTTCCCCTGGATCGAACCTCGACCAGGATCCATGGGAAAACCCTCCCCTAAATATGACATAAAACTCATGGACAATGAGGGAAATCTATGTGATATTGGTGAAGAGGGAGAAATAGTCATTAAAACCACACCATATAAACCTCCAGGACTTTTCAATGGGTATTATCTTGATGAAGAAAAGACAGAGGAAGTATGGGTTGGAGATTACTACCATACTGGAGACACCGCCTGGATGGATGAAGACGGCTATCTGTGGTTTGTAGGTCGAAATGATGATATAATAAAAAGTTCAGGCTACCGGATTGGCCCCTTTGAGGTAGAAAGCGCGGTACTATCCCATCCTGCAGTACTGGAAAGTGCCATTACTGGAGTGCCTCATCATATAAGGGGGCAGATAATTAAAGCAACTATAGTACTCACCAAAGGATACCAGCCATCTGAAGAGCTTAAACTGGAAATACAGAATCATGTAAAACAAGTAACCGCACCATACAAGTACCCAAGGGTTATAGAATTTGTGAATGAACTACCCAAAACCATCAGTGGAAAGATAAGAAGGATAGAAATCAGAAGCAAAGACCAGGAGAAAGCAGATTAATAATAATTCATTTTTTTATAATTTTATTTTTTAAAAGCCTAATATTAATTAAAGAATACTAAATAATTTAATCTAAAAATTTGCAGATAGTGGATTAATATGTCAGAAACCAAAAAGCAGAGTCCTTATCCAGTGATCAATAAGTTAGAATGCAAGTCATGCGAAAGATGTGTAATAGCCTGTAAAAAGGATGTTCTAAAGATGAGTAATGATGTAAATCCAAGGGGATACCATTACGTAATATTTCAGGGAGAGGGCTGCACCGGATGTGGAGACTGTTACTACACCTGTCCCGAACCCCTGGCTATTGAAGTTCACATACCTAAGAAAACGAAACACAACGAAAAGGACAAAAATGGGGAGGAAGAATAAAATGGCCACCCAGCTAATAAAAGGAAACGCTGCAGTTATAATAGGAGCGATGTACGCTGGATGTGACTGTTACTTCGGCTACCCCATAACTCCCGCCACAGAAATCCTCCACGAAGCATCTAAATATTTTCCCATGGTAGGAAGAAAGTTTGTGCAGGCTGAATCAGAAGAAGCAGCTATAAACATGGTATATGGGGCATCAGCAGCCGGGCATCGGGTTTTAACCGCATCATCAGGCCCGGGGATTAGCCTGAAACAGGAGGGAATCTCCTTCCTAGCCGGGGCAGAGCTACCCTGCGTAATTGTTGATGTGATGAGGGCCGGTCCCGGACTGGGAAACATAGGACCGGAACAGGCCGATTACAACCAACTGGTGAAAGGAGGGGGACATGGAAATTACCAGAACATCGTATTGGCCCCTAACTCGGTACAGGAGATGTGCGACTTCACCAGAAAAGCCTTTGATCTGGCTGACAAATATAGAAACCCGGTGGTTATCTTGGCAGACGGTGTGCTGGGCCAAATGGTGGAACCACTTAAATTCCCGGAAGAAGCCATCAAACCAGAGATAGATGAATCATGGGCAGTCCGTGGTAATAAAAATACCATGGGCAACCTGGTAACCAGCATATTTTTGAACTTTGACCAGCTGGAAGACTTTAACTACAGGCTCCAGGAGAAATATCAGGAAATAAAATTAAAAGAAGTGGACTACGAAGAATACCAGATGGAAGACGCAGAGATAATACTGGTGGCCTACGGTATAAGCAGTAGAATTGCCCGATCCGCGGTGGAACGGGTTAGAAAAGAAGGAATAAAAGCGGGACTATTCCGACCAAAAACATTATTTCCTTTCCCTGAGGAAAAACTGAAAGAATACGCCCAGAAACGAAAATGCCATTTTATAGCAGTAGAGATGAGCAATGGACAGATGCAGGAAGACATAATATTATCAATAGGATGTTCCCGGCCGGTGGACCTGGTAAACCGTATGGGCGGGAATATAATGGATGTGGAAAGCATAATGCATAAGATCAAAGAAGTTCACATTAATGGAGGTGAAGAACATGGATGAACAGAGTTCCAATCGAAACCAGAAAATACAGGAGAGGGTGATAGGGAAACCCCAGTCCATGCTCAGTGAATACCCCCGAAAAGGAGGTAATGCACCTACTGCAACTCATTATTGTCCTGGATGTGGCCATGGAATACTTCATAAACTCATAGCCGAGGCTATAGACCAGCTGGATATACAAGAACGCACGGTGATGACCAGTCCAGTTGGTTGCGCTGTATTTGCCTACTACTATTTTGACTGCGGACATGTCCAGGTAGCCCATGGAAGGGCGCCGGCAGTGGGAACTGGACTATCCCGGGCAGAGGAAGATGCTATTATTATACTATATCAGGGAGATGGTGATCTGGCATCAATAGGTCTAAATGAAACCATACAGGCTGCAAATCGGGGAGAAAAACTAGCAGTCTTCTTTATAAACAACACAGTGTATGGGATGACCGGTGGGCAGATGGCACCTACCACACTACTGGGTGAGGTTACAGTAACCTGTCCCACTGGGCGTGATCCCAGATACACAGGATATCCAATGCACATGTGTGAATTGCTGGATAACCTGGATGCTCCAGTGTACATTGAACGGGTCTCACTTTCAGATCCCTCTCACATACGAAAAGCTAAAAAAGCGGTTATAAAGGCTTTACAGATACAGAAAGAGGGGAAAGGCTATGCATTTGTAGAGTTTCTATCTCCCTGCCCCACTAACATTCGTCTGGATGTGGAGGGAGTTCAGAGATTCCTCAACGAGGAGATGGAGAAGGAATTCCCTCTGGCCACCTTCCGGAACCGAACCAGAGAAGTGGAGAAACTATGTCGAGCTCCAAGCGATTTCTCCCGGGAATCATTGGATCATATCTTTAAAGTAGAGGGAGAGAAAACTCTGGAAGCAATCGATGACCCTTCATTCAAGCCAAGGGTGGCCAAGATATCAGGGTTCGGTGGTCAGGGAGTAATGAGTATGGGGATGACTCTGGCCCAGGCTGCTTTTAAAGCCCGCAGACACGTGTCATTTTATCCAGCATACGGTCCAGAGCAGCGGGGAGGAACTTCGGATTGTACTGTGGTGATTTCCGGAGAAACCATTAGCTTGCCAGTGGCACAAAAGCTGGACTTACTGGTGGCATTAAACAATCCTTCCCTGGAAAAATTCGCTCAAAATGTAAAGAAAGGAGGAATAATCCTCTATAACAATGATTTAGGAACATATGATGGACCAGAAGATGTGAAAACAATATCTGTTCCAGCATTAAAAATAGCTAAAGAATTTGGAGTGGCTAAAGCGATGAATACGGTTATGATGGGCGTAATAATGGAGATGACTTCCACTGGACTTTCCAGAGAAGATTTCAGACACGCCATACAGGATACTTTCTCCAGTAAACCTAAACTGGCTGATCTAAACCTGGATATACTGGAAGCAGGCGCAGTCTGGGCCCA
This sequence comes from Methanobacterium sp., assembly GCA_028682985.1. Lineage (GTDB taxonomy): Archaea > Methanobacteriota > Methanobacteria > Methanobacteriales > Methanobacteriaceae > Methanobacterium_A. The sequence continues at coordinate 1,911 of JAJRAE010000248.1, read as the reverse complement.
GGAAAACCTGGATTTATGAGCTAAAAATTATAGTAATTCATTCTAGCTAATCAAATGAATATAATTATTATGGTGGCACACCAAACTAAATATATCAAATTTAGGAAAGGATGTGATGGTTAATGGAATATAAAGAACAGTCAGATATTCTAAAAAAGGTTTTAGGACTGCAAAAAGAACCATTAGCAATAACTTTTACTAACCAGGAAGTATCCAAGGGAAAGTATGAGAAAATATCAATATGCAAAGCCATAAAATTAGCAGCTGAAGGAGATTGTTTCTTAATAGATGAACAGGCATCTACCTGTCCGGGGGGTAGTAGATACTGCGGATTCAGTGGAGAAATAACCGGAGAAAAGAAGAGAAGACTGCAGAACTTCCTCACCAAAGGGGAGAAATTAACCAACTCTTTAGTTTCCTTTGAGAGAATGCAGAAGTTAAGCGTGGCACCCCCAACCGGCTTAGCAGAAAGGATAATAATGTGCCCACTGGAGAAAGCGGAGTTAAGACCAGATATGATACTGTTTCTATCGAATCCAGAACAGACCTGTAGAATCATCACCTTAGATACCTACTGGGATGGTTTAAATCCTACACAACAGCTTATAGGTGCTCTATGTCACACTGCCATTTCTTATACCATTATGACCGGTAACACCAACATATCTATGGGGGACTGGACAGCCAGGAGCCATCAGCAATTTGAATCAGATGTTGTGTTTGTTTCTGTGCCTTATGAGCGTTTAAATAATTTAATAGCGGCTATACCAAAATGTTCTGCAGGAGAAGCAGCCATACAAATTCCTGAAGATTTTCAGCCTGACTAAAAAATCGAAAAAAAATAAAATTTTATATAAACTTCACATTCTGGGACGAACTTACTCGTATGGACATAAATTTAAACCTATTAAGAAAAATAAGAATTTTAGATTGGTTTAATTTGGGTTTCTGGTGGTAATTTAACTATGTTGAGCCAGAAATCCTGGATTGAGTTTATAACCTTTCTGAAACAATCCAGATCAACTGGTTTGGTTATAAAAGAATTGGCGCTGTACTGGTAAGTTTCAATTATATCCTCTTCTGCCTGAGAAGTGGTTAGCACAATTACTGGGATACACTTCAATTCAGGATCATTTTTAATTTCCCTTAAAACGTCTTTTCCCGTCTTTTTAGGAAGATTTAGGTCTAGAAGTATGAGATCTGGAATATGTGATCTGGTGAACTCCCCTTCCTGATGGAGCATTTGCAGTGCTTCTTCACCATTAGAGGCAACATTAACCCGGTTGTTAATATCGGCGTCCTTAAATAATTCCTTAATTAGACGAACATCTCCTGGGTTGTCCTCCACCAACATGATTTCTACGGGAATAATTGTTTTATCTTCCATACCAAATCACTTAAAATTTCTTTAGCTTCTGACAGGTTATATTAATCAATTAGAACGTTGGGAAATTAAAATTGAGTTTGGTTAATTACTTTCAACGAATCCTTTTTTATCGCACTATTCTCTATCACATATATATGTAATCCTGGCTTAATAAAACTTTTGACACTTAAAACCATTTTATAAGATTAATATGTAAAATTTCATTAAAAAAGATTAATAAAACGATTTAAAATAGGGATCAAAACAGTATTATTAATTTAAAATTTCAAGATCCAGAAGATGTAATATAATTTTTAAAAACTAAAGAATTTATTTAGAATACAGGATAAACAATTTAAAACAGAGACTGATCTTAAATATTATATTGGGAGTTCACGAGAAAATGAGAATTATCTGCTGGAATGTAAATGGGATTAGGGCAGTTTATAAAAAAGGATTTAGGGACTGGTTTTTAGGAGAAAATCCCGATATCTTATGTCTTCAGGAGACAAAAGCCTCCAGCAATCAATTTCCACCAGATATTA
>JAJRAE010000004.1 GCA_028682985.1 Methanobacterium sp. | reverse complement strand
GTGGTGATGGTGGAATACACCGAAAAAAAAGGTGAAACCATATTAATTCAGGACAGCGTGCCCTTAAATGCCAACATAGCAGACCAGGGTTCCGATGTGAAGGAGGGAGAATTATTACTTAAAGAGGGTGAAATTCTCACCTCTGAGAAGATAGGTGTTTTAAGTGCAATTGGAATGTCAGAAATTCCGGTTTACACCAGACCCCGAGTGGCGGTTATCTCCACCGGAAATGAGATAATAAAACACCATCAGAAACTGGAATATGGAAAGATATACGACATCAACTCTTACACAATCTCAAACGCGGTTAAATCATGCGGATGTGAACCAATCCACGCTGAAATAGTTAAAGACGATTATGAATCATTAAAAAATGCAATTTCGGCGTTTAAAGGTGCCGATGTTATTATCACATCAGGTGGAACATCTGCCGGAACCGGGGATAACCTGAAAACAGTTCTTGATGAACTTGGAAAGATATTAGTGCATGGAATAGCAGTTAAACCAGGTAAACCAACATTAATTGGATTAATAGACACTGGTAAAGAAGAACAGATATTATTCGGACTTCCTGGTTACCCAGTTTCAGCTTTAATGATCTTCCAGGTATTTGTAGCTCCATTTTTAAGGAAAATGGCATCCATAAGAGAATCCATTGCAGAGACCAGGGTGCATGAATTCAACCTCTCTCGAAGATACAGACCATCCCAGGGAAGGAAGCAGTATGTACTGGTAAAAATTAAAGATAACCAGGCACACCCCATATTAAAGGACTCCGGAGCCATAACTTCCCTGGCAGAGGCGGACGGATATTTCATAGTTCCCAAGAACGTTGAAATCATGGAAAAAGACAGCAAAGTGGCTGTTTATCCATTCGACAATTAAATTTATTTAGATAACTAAGATAACTTCCCATCAATTTAACTTATTAAAGGGTGTATATTTTTGGAGAAAACACGTGAAAACATACCGGAAAAAGGCGCGGCAGTTCAAAAAGACATGGAAAATTATGCAATAATACCCTATATCCCAGGTGGACTGCTGGACCCGGTTACTCTGCGCAAACTGGCAGATGTAGCAGAAAAATACCAGGTTAAACACTTGAAAGTTACATCAGAACATAGAATAGGATTTTACGGCATCAGAGAAGATCAAATAGGGCCTATATTGGAAGAACTGGAAATGGAGCCCGGCGGATTCACAGGCAAATGTGTTCGGGGGGTTAAATTTTGTATAGGGAATACTTCCTGTAAAAAGGCCTACCAAAACACCTTAGAACTGGGATTAAAGATTGATGAAAATTTCCACAAAACACCCACCCCAGATAAAGTGAAAATATCACTATCAGGATGTCCGAATTCCTGTGCAGAATCTAAAGTACGTGATATAGGTATTATTGGAACGCCTAAGGGCTGGAGATATTTAGTTGGTGGAACCTGCGGGCTTCAAGTTAAAGAGGGTAAAGTTTTGGCTAAAAATTTATCCGATGAAGAGGTTCTGGATCTAACCACTGAAATTCTGGACTATTATAAGAAAATAGATTTTAAAAAGAGATTAGGCTACTTGATAGAAAATGAAGGCTTTGAAACTTTCAAAGAGGAAGTTTTAAAGAAATAAAAATTTCATTTTATTAAAGTCCAGATAGAATTAATAAACATCAAACAAATCCTCTAAAACCACCTTTTTATCTGTTTTGATTATATGGGGAATTTTACCAACTATTCCGGCGGATTCTCCCACAATTATCAGAACACCTTTCAGGTACGGTCTGAATTCTTCTGCCCGGGCCAGACCATTACCCACAGCATCGCTGTCAATTTTTCCCAGTACTTCATTGGCTATGGATGTGGCGAGTGCATCTGCGGTGCTGGCTTCCTCAGCGAACACGGTAACCGAATCAGCCCGGCCAAAACTGATGGAATGCCCCACCGTTCCAGAGGAGGTACATATACCCATGGGAGTTTTCTCATGTTTTATTTTAAATCCCAGCTGGCCGGATAGTGAGGAATTCCCAGCGTAAAGCCCCATAACAACATCTTCATTTGTCTTTAAAGACACATCTCCGCCATTATCAACAATGGCTTTTTTTGCACCCTCACCAACAAGATACAACATGGAAAGCTGAGCTATGGACCCTGCAACGGCAGCCATAGGACCTACCTCGGCCTTCCTACCTGCCCGAGCCATCATCTTCACAATTAAAGGAGCATCTTCCACAAGAACCGGTTCTAAACTTAAAAGAAAATCTTCATGCCTAAAAATATAATTTTTAAGTTCCTGACGAATGGTCAGGATATAATAATAAAGTTTATGTTTCTCCAGATCAGTGATGAGGTTTATGTTAGTCTCTTCAATGGAGATTTTTTCTTTAATCATACAAATTTAGATTTTATAAACAGCACATAAATATACCCATTAAAAAAAATATTTATAAAACCTGGCATGTGTATAAATTAAGAAGTAGAATTTTTTCTAGTCTCCCGGAGAAACAAAATGGCAGAAAGAGATCCATCCCCCTTTGCAGGGGAAAAAGTATTATTTGAAACCAGACCACGGTTCACCCTTAATCTGGGATCAACCATATTAAAAATATTCATTTTATTCCTGCTTTTATATCTATTCACCACTGTACTGGCACTGGCAGTCTCAGTGCAGGCAATATTAATTTATTACATACAACTACCCCTGGTGCAGGCTACTAGTTATATAATGCTCTTATTAGTGGTTATCCTATTTTTCTGGATAATCTGGGATTTACTTTCCTGGAGAGCGGTCCATTACATGCTAACAACCCATAGAGTCATGATCAAAAGGGGAATATTCAGGAAAAAAAAGATATACATGCCTTATAATATGATCCAGGATATCGACGTTTCTCAGGGGCTTCTGGAGAGGCTTTTTAAAGCGGGTGATATTGAAATATTCGGGGGACATGAACACACCCAGGTGGTACTAGAAGACATACCCAATCCTAACCAGGTTGACAACACCATAAATAGGCTTATGCAGGGAGAAGATATTGGATACCGAAAATATAAGCCTAGAGAAGCCAAAAAATCCATTATTGAAGAATATGATAAGAAGTTCAAGTTATAATTTTTTTTTATTTAAGGGGAAAAATTTGTGGTACTAAACTATTTAAACAGTAATGTTACAGTAGTTATTGGATAAAAATGAAGGCTGTTTTAGGTAAAAGAGATTTTCTTTTAATTTCCCATCCATTAGGCATCATAATGCAGGGAATCGGATTAATTACATTAACTCCGATAATAATCGCCTTGATTTATGGTGAAACCAATTTAATTGGTTTTTATTTATTATTTGGTCTATTTTCAATTGCCCTTGGATTCGTTTTAAGGAAGTTACCCTTTGATGATCGAAGATTAAGACTTAGACATGGTATGATAATTGCTGCCATAGCTTGGCTCTGGGCGGCTTTTATTGGTAGTTTATGTCTAATGACTATAACCCATTTAAGTTTTTTAAATGCTTATTTTGAAAGTATGTCTGCTTACAGTGGTAGTGGTCTTACCATATTTATCAACGTGGAGATATTGCCACAATCTGTTCTTTTTTTAAGAAGTATTGAACAGTGGGTAGGTGGATTGGGAGTTGTTATAATGGTAATTGGAATTTTAATAAGACCCGGTACTACAGCTGCGCGGTTATATAAATCTGAGGCAAGAGAGGAGAAAATAAAGCCAAGCATAGCGAATACCGTTAAAACCATATGGTGGATTTATCTATTTTATACAATTTTAGGCATTATTTTATATGTGTTGGCTGGAATGTCCATCTTTGATGCAATTAATAATACTTTTACCAACCTATCCACTGGGGGCATGTCAGTTAAAAATAACAATATAGGAGCATATAACAGTGACTTGATAACCATTATAACCATAGTATTAATGCTTATTGGTGGAACCAGCTTTTTAGTCCATTATAATGCGCTTAAGGGCAGGGTATTAGATGTTATGCGTGATATACAACTGCAAGCAACAATAATTATAGTGGCTATTTTTTCAATTTTACTTATTATATTTGCCCAATTTACAAATCTTAACGCTGTATTTTACGTGGTTTCTGCTTTAAGTTGTACAGGGTCAAATACTTTACCAGTAAGTGCCATGGCAGCTTGGACAGACTATCCTAAAGTAATTCTAGCAGTGGCCATGATTATAGGTATGGCTGCTGGTTCGACTTCCGGTGCTTTAAAACTAATACGAATTGTAACTCTATTTAAATCTATTTTTTGGGAAGTTAGAAGAATTATTTCACCCGAAGGATCAGTAATAACCAGAAAACTAGGTGGAAAGACCTTGGGTGATGTAGAAATTAGAGAAGCTGGTAGTTATGTATTTATATATTTACTTTTTATCTTCATAAGCTGGCTGGTCTTTATGCAATACGGTTATGGTGGAATAGACTCTCTTTTTGAAGTTGCTTCAGCACAGGGGAATGTAGGGCTTTCAATGGGTATAACATCCCCGAATATGCCCGCAATACCCGAAATCTTCATGATATTTAATATGTGGATTGGTAGAATTGAAATTATCCCTGCTCTGGTTTTATTGAAATTATTGGTAGATCAATTCAAAAGGATCAAAAGGTAAATACTTATAAGTTGTATATCATATTTGCTTTAGAACACATATTGAGGTAATCTTATGAATGTAGTTATAATGGGTGGTGGAAGAGTTGGTCTAAATCTGTCCTTTTTTCTAGTTTCTGACGGTCATGATATCACTTTAATTGAATCAAGTGAAGAAAAGTGTCAGGAAATAGCGCCTGAATTGGATGCCACAGTTATATGTGGAAGCGGCACTGATATCAATATACTGGAGGAATGTAACATAGAAGATGCTGATGTTTTTGTGGCGGCCACTGGACATGATGAACCCAATCTTTTAGCCTGCATACTTGCTAAAGAATTTAATGTACCAAAAATAATTTCCCGAGTTAGCGATCCCAACCATAAAGAGGCTTTTTGTAACGTTGGCATCAATACCGTGATAAACCCCGAATTAACCGCAGCCAGCTATGTGGAAAGACTCATTATTAAACCCAAAATAGCAGACTTAGCGGTACTGGGTAAGGGAGATGCCGAGTTATTAGATTTCACCCTGGAAAAGGGGGAATTTGTAGGGAAAAAAATAGGCGATATCAGCCCTACAGATGATTATATAATTGTAGCCATGTATTCCAATGGTGATATTATTATTCCCACTCCAGATATGATTCTTAATAAAGGTGTTAAGATATCAGTTTTAATTAAAACTAAATTCATTAAAAACGTGCTTAAGAGGTTCACCAAGGACCTTAATGTACCTGAAACTTCAACATACTACAGTATATTCTCTGATAATAAATATTTAAATAAAAGCTAATAATTCATTTATATAATAAAAAAATTCTCATATTTATTTATTCTAAATTTGTTCAAAAGCCCTAGTACTGGTTAATATTAAATAAAATTAGAAAATTCAAAACAGTGGTAGAGTTTATGCTGCCTATGGTGGTGTTTTCATATTTTTATCCCTTCTCTGGGGATGGCAGATAGATAAAATAAATCCAGACCGCTTTGATATATTTGGAG
>JAJRAE010000014.1 GCA_028682985.1 Methanobacterium sp. | reverse complement strand
GATGGAAAAAAGTACAAAATTAAAAAGCCAGGAAAACAGAATTCTAATAGTATTATTCATTGGCGTGTTAATGGGTGCACTGGATATATCTATAGTGAGCCCGGCACTCCCTGCTATTAAAAGTTATTTTCAGGTGGACACCCGCATTCTGATCTGGGTGTTCAATGCTTACCTTCTAAGCTACCTGATTGGAACTCCCTTCATGGCCAAACTATCTGACCGCTCAGGTAGAAAGAAGATCTACCTCCTGAACATAATATTATTTGGTGTGGGTTCCCTTATCTCTGCATTTTCAACCAGCTACGAAACATTGCTTATAGGTAGGGCTATCCAGGGATTCGGAGCCGGGGGAATATTCCCAGTGGCCAGTGCCTACATAGGGGATACCATAGCACCAGAAAGGAGAGGTGCGGCATTTGGAATCATTGGATCTGTTTTTGGGCTGGCTTTTATAATAGGACCGTTATTGGCAGGTTTAATATTGAACTTCAGCTGGAGATGGCTGTTCTTAATTAATATACCGGTCATACTGTTCCTTATAGTCTTAAGTTTATGGATATTACCCAATACTGAACCAAAAAAATCAGTACCATTCGACTTTAAAGGAATGGCTTTACTTGCCATGGCTTTAACTGCACTGGCCTATGGATTTAACTCCATTGACTTAACTCTCCAATTGGGAAGTACCAGCACCATCCTAGTTTTAGCTCTAATATTAGCTGGCTTTCTATTATTAGTACCCCTTTATTTGGTGGAGAAAAAAGCTAAAGATCCTGTTGTATTCTTTGCATTACTAAAAAAGAGACAGTTCTCTTTTACCATGCTGCTGGCCCTGGGAGTGGGTGCTGTTCAGGCCGGAATAATTTTCATTCCCACCCTGGCCATACTGGCATTTGGACTGGGTTTATCAATGGCCAGCTTCACCCTCATTCCTCTGGTGTTAACCACCGTAATAGGCGCCCCTTTATTCGGATATATATTAGATAGAAAGGGTTCAAGATTTGTTTTAACCAACGCTACAATCATTCTAGTTATTGGATTAATATTATTGGCATTATTTTCCACCAGCAACCTTATAATATTCCTGTTTTCGGGGTTGATTATTGGCCTAGGCTTATCAGGAATTTTAGGGGCACCTTTAAGATATATTGTATTAAATGAGACACCTATGAAGGACAGTGCTGCGGCTCAGGGTCTTCTCTCCATTAACACCAGCTTCGGCCAGATTATTGGGGCGGCCATAATGGGTGCTGTTATTGCATCTCAGGGATCACAGTTAAGTGGATTTAATACTTCATATGCTTTCTTAGCCATTATTGCCCTGGTTATGATTATTTTAACTCTGTTTCTAAAAAGGCGGGCTAAAGAACTGGAAACAATGCAATGAATAAAATAAGTAAATGGATTATTCAAAAAATTGAGATATTATTATCTATAAAGAGTTAAGAAATTCCACTATATACATTACATTCTGGACCTGTTGTCCCTCCCTGAAGATAGTGCTGTTGTTATCACCCTTTTGAATACCGTAATCACCCACATTGAAGTGGTTTCCTCCTGTTATATAGATGAATGTGGTGTTGGCTGGGAACTTATCCATATTTTTTGAGATATCATCACTGGTGGTGAGATTATCCTCAGTACCTCTTATGAGTAAACCTTTAAATGTGGCGTTAGACGCGTTGTTATTTGGATAACTAGCCAGATAAATCACTCCTTTAATTTTATCCTGGTGATTAAGGGCATAGTCAGATGCAAAAACACCTCCCAGGGAATGCCCGGCAATGGCCCAGACTTTAATCTCCGGATGATTGTTAATTACCTGGTCTGCCTTATTAACATCAAAAATTGCTAAGTTGAATGGCATTTTCACTATAACTGTGGTATATCCTCTGAGTGCTATTTCTGATGCCATGACAGCGTATGATTCAGCTTCAACTTTAGCTCCGGGATAGATTATTAATCCAGTGCTGCTTTTGTTAACTGTAGGTGTGAAAGTTATAAAATCAGCGCTGTTATTAACGGTGTAAGAAGAAGTGTTGTTCAGAGCAGATAATGCCCGGCTATCAGCATGGTAGTAGTCTGAGACATAGACTACAAAGCCAATCAGGGCCATCACTAATAGAATTAAAATTACAAGTAAGATTATTTTCTTTTTGGAATTCTGTATCTTCATAATGCTAATTATATAAAAAAAATAAAAAAGTTTTAAATTGTTAATCTAACTTTTTGAATTCTTTCTTGGGGGCTCCGCAAATGGGACATAAATCTGGGGCTACTTTTTCTACTGTGTTTCCACAGAAATTACAAACGTAATAGATGGTTTCCACATTCTTTCCCAGGGTTTCCAGAGCATTTTCATACAACAGGGCATGTATTTCCTCTACCCTGTTGGCAACATCAAATGACCAGGTGGCTGCTTCATTATCCTCTTCTTTTGACTCCTTTATGAAAGCAGGATACATCTTTTTAAATTCTTCAACTTCTCCGGCTATTGCAACTTTCAGGTTTTCTTCGGTGCTTCCAATTCCATTCATAACTGTTAAATGATTATGGGCATGAACGGTCTCAGCTGCGGCAGCTGCTCTGAATAATCTGGCAACCTGAAAATAACCTTCTTCATCAGCTTTCTTGGCGAAAGCCAAATATTTACGGTTAGCCTGTGATTCTCCAGCAAATGCTTCCTTTAAATTATCTGATGTACTCATATTTAGCCTCCTAATAAATAATATTCAATTTACTACGATTGAATTGTATTATGGTTTAATTCATTATTTAACTTTACGATCCATGGTTGTGAGTCTTAATTATAATTATTTTCAATGTTTAAAGTCTTCAAAGACCCGCAGTGATTTGGCCAGGGCATCGGTCTCTGCAATTAGAGAACCAAGAATAATAGCCAAGTGTAACTCTTTATCAGTTGCCCCTAACTCCCGGGCTACTTTCAGGTGCGTTAACAAACAATGCTCAGCACCCAGTGCAGAAGCCGCTCCAATAGAAATATATTCCTTAGTTAGAGGATTTAATGAACAGTCATTCATTAAAACCTTGAATTTATTATAATAAGCCTCCAATACAAGTGGATTCATTGCTAAAACCTGGAATATTTTAGGTATAAAACCAAAATAATCCTCAATACTCTGCATTATCGATTCCACATCAATATCTTCTTTATTGTCCGGTTTCATCTATTCAAATCCCTATTATTTTAAAATAATTAATATATTTTTATATCATTCCCTGCATAATAGATATATGGATGGGGGTATTTTGAAAATTAGAATTAAAAAGGTCATTATATTATTCGTATTGATTATAGGTATTCTATTTTCTATTGAGTCGGTTTTAGCTGCTGAAAATAACTCCACTCAAACTATTTCAAGCATGGAAGGTTCTGCAGATACAACTCTAAGCTCAGTTAAGGGCTACTGGATCAACAGCGGACCAGGAGAGGTTAATAACATCAATGTTTCATCCCTTAAGAAGGCAGGAATAACCGATGTCTTTGTTTTAACCTACAAAGAGGATCCGGATGGAACTTTAAAACCATTTTTAACCGCATTTAAAGATTCTGGTATTAGGATTCATGCGTGGATAACTTGTTTTAAAGATTCGAAAGGAAATTTTTTTGATCCTGGCTCTAACCCGGAGCTTATGAGTTACTTGACCAGCAGAATAACTTTTATAGCGTCTAACTATCAGGTGGACGGTATCCACCTGGACTATGTCCGTTATCCTGGAAATGCTTATAAATATTCAGGCGGTACGGCCACAGTCACCTCATTTGTTAAGAACATTTACTCCAAACTCTATCAAATTAATCAAAACTCTACTTCTAAGCCTTACATCTATTTATCAGCTGCTTTGATGCCGGAATTAGGCGGTAATGCCTATTATTATGGACAGGATTACGGTCAGCTAGCCAAATATCTGGACATGCTGATACCCATGGTGTATAAGGGTAACTACAATCAAAAAACATCCTGGATTGGAACCTGTACAAAGTACATAGTGCAAAAAGCCGGTGGAAAGCCGGTTATCATTGGATTACAGACTTATCGTTCGGATAATAATCCGGTAGCAATACCATTAGATGAACTTAACTCAGACATAAATATGGCCAAAAATAACGGTGCGAAAGGTTATGTGTTATTTAAATACGGACTGGTAGACTCTAAATATGCAGGAGGGCCTGTTTACTCCAGTTTAACCATTAATCAAATAGGGGCAGCTTCAAAAGTAGTAAATGACTATATTTCTGCCAATGGAAAACTCCCTAGTTTAATTACAGTGGGGTCTAAAAAAATAACAGCGTCCCAGTACTTATCCTTACTCTTAAACAGCCTAATAAAAATCAGCACTGGAAGCAATTCTTCTGTGGTTCTTAAAAATTTTAGAACACCTAAAAATCCCATAACAGGTATAAGCACAGGTAATATCTATAAATCTGAATATATAAGCCTTGCTAAAGGGATTAAATATCCTATGGATGTTAATGGTGTTGGCCCGGGTTATGTGGATAGCAGTCTAGGTAAAATTGGATATAAATCAATAGTTTACATGTACAGCCGTATTATATATTATTATTATAAATATAATGCCTTGCCCAGCTATGTTTCAATAAAATAATATTTGTAATAGGATTAATTAATTTGTTTTTCAGTAAAATGTAATAAATTTAATCTTAATAGAATCTAGACCAATCAAATTCTGATAATAATAAAATTTTAATAGGATATTTTATGGATATGTATTAAGGAATAATATCAAAGGTTTGTAAAACATGATAACTGTTAACGAAAAGTTATGTAAAGGGTGCAACTTATGCACTGAATTCTGTCCCAAGAAGGTGTATAAAGAATCAGAGGAGTTGAACAAGAAGGGGATACATGTTCCAGTCCCTGCCAACAATGAGAAATGCACCAAATGCGGGTTATGTGCCCTGATGTGCCCTGATCAGGCCATAAAAGTGGAGGAGGATCAGGATGAATGAGCAGTTCTTTATACAGGGTAATGAGGCCTGCGCCCGGGGGGCTATTGAGGCAGGCTGCAGATTCTTCGCAGGATACCCCATAACACCCTCAACTGAGATAGCCGAGGATATGGCGCTTTTACTCCCCAAAAAGGGAGGTTCCTTCATACAGATGGAGGATGAAATCGCAGCACTGGGAGCAGTTATAGGAGCAGTGTGGGGTGGTCAGAAGGGAATGACCGCTACCTCAGGACCCGGATTCTCCCTGATGCAGGAGCATATCGGTTACGCGGTTATGACAGAAACACCCCTGGTGATAGTGAATATGCAGAGGGGTTCGCCGTCCACTGGACAACCCACCATGGCTTCCCAGAGCGATATGATGCAGGCCAGATGGGGATCCCATGGAGACTATGAAATAATTGCCTTATCACCATCATCGGTACAGGAATGCTTTGACTTCACAGTAGAGGCCTTTAACCTGGCTGAGAAATACCGGGTGCCTGTTATGGTCATGAGTGATGAGATTGTGGGGCACATGCGGGAGAAGATAACCATACCCGAAAAGGTGGATATAACCTACCGGCAGATGCCAGAAGAAAAACCAGAAACTTTCCTGCCCTATAAAGCCCCTGCAGACGGCACTTCACCTATGCCTGCATTTGGGGACGGATATAAGATGCATATCACCGGACTTACCCATGATGAGAGGGGGTATCCAGATGCATCAAGTCCTGAAGCTCATTCTAAACTGGTTAACCGACTTTGCGATAAGATAAAGAAGCACACCAGTGAAATAACCAGAATAAAAAATGAATTCACAGATGATGCAGACGTAATAGCATTATCCTACGGGGCCCCGGCAAGATCAGTCCTAACTGCGGTTAAAAAAGCAAGAGACCACGATATTAAAGCAGGATATATTAAACTTGAAACAGTTTGGCCTTTTCCAGAAAAATTAATTAAAGAAACAGCCAGTAAAGCTCAAAAAATAATTGTAGTGGAAATGAACCTGGGCCAGATATGCTATGAAGTAGAAAGAATACTCCCTGATAAGGAAGTAGAACTCTTACCCAAAATCGGTGGAGAAATACATCAACCCACCGAAATACTGGATAAAATAAGGGAATCAAGAAATAAGGGGGACTGAAACATGGCTAATCAAGGGGAAAGTTCTTTTATGAAATATTTACGGAGAGACAGACTTCCCACTATTTTCTGCGCCGGGTGTGGGAACGGAATTGTTATGAACACCTTCTTTAATGGAATGGAAATGGCTGAAATCGATTTTAACAACCTGATACTGGTATCTGGAATCGGATGCTCCAGCCGTATACCAGGATATGTCGATTGTGACTCCCTCCACACCACGCACGGTAGACCAATCAGCTTTGCTACAGGGATTAAACTGTCAAATCCAGAGCATGATGTGGCGGTATTCACCGGAGATGGTGATGCAGCAGCTATTGGTGGAAATCATCTTATACACGGAGCCCGTAGAAATATAAATCTTACGG
>JAJRAE010000173.1 GCA_028682985.1 Methanobacterium sp. | reverse complement strand
TGCTTTAACTGTGTCAATGGTTTCTGGGGGTGGGGCCACCCCTGTTTTCTTTTGGTGTTCATCACCGGCGTCTGTAAATCTGTAATCAAAATCAATATCTAAAGCCCCTAGTACATGTAATGTAGCTTCCATAACTTCTTTTCCAATACCATCTCCAGGTATTACTGCTATATTATACATAAAAATCTCCTATTCTCTTTTAATTTTCTAATTATGAATTTTTATACCTTAATCGTATTATTTATTACTCTATTCTATTTTTATAACCTTATTTTTCTGCAATTAATTTTTCTTTTAAGTAAGGGATTAATCCGCCTTTATTCAGTATTTCAACCATGAATGGGGGTAATCCTTCTATCTGGAAATCCTCGCCAGTGGTAAGGTTCTTAAGAATACCTTTTTCCATGTTGATTTCTAGTTCATCACCCTCCTGAACATGTTTGGATATCCCTTTAACTTCAATTAGGGGTAGGCCAATATTTATGGAGTTTCTGTAGAATATTCTGGCAAATGACTCTGCAACTACTGCGGAAATACCTGCACCTTTAATAGCTATAGGGGCATGTTCTCTTGATGATCCACAGCCAAAATTTCTGCCACCCACCATTATATCACCTGGTTTTACTTTTTCTGCAAATTCTGGGTCGCATCCCTCCATAGCACATGCCGCGAGTTCTTTTTCATCTGTTAATACCAAATATCTTCCGGGAATTATAATATCAGTGTCTATGTCATCTCCAAACTTCCAGACTCTTCCTTTAACAGTATCTTTCATTTTTAACACCCTTTTTATTCATTTACGTGGATCAGTGATGCTTCCTTTAAGCGCGGAAGCTGCGGCTACTGCTGCAGAGCTTAAATATACTTCCGCATCTGGGCTTCCCTGTCTTCCCTGGAAATTTCGGTTGGACGTTGATAAACTTACCTCTCCCGGACCCACCAAGCCTATATGCCCTCCTAAACAGGGGCCACAACAGGGGTTACATACTAATGCGCCGCTTTCTGCAAATATCCTTAATAGTCCTTCATCCATTGCCTGTAGATATACTTCCCTTGAAGCTGGTATAACTAGCATTCTTACTTTATTCGATATTTGATAACCTTTGATGATTTCTGCAGCGGTTCGCATATCTTCCAATCGGCCGTTGGTGCAGGATCCTAAAAATACCTGATCTATGTGGGTTCCTTCTACATCAGAAATGGGTTTTACATTATCAACGTGGTGGGGGCAGGCAATTTGAGGTTCTAAAGCCGACACATCTATATACATAGTTTCCAGTGATTCCGAATCGGGATCTGTTTTGAATATTTCATATTTCTTGTTGGTTCGATTTTTCAGGTAATTTACTGTTTTTTCGTCTGGTTCCACTAGACCTGTTTTCCCACCCATCTCTATTGCCATGTTACATAATACCATTCTTTCTGATACCGACATTTCTTTAGTGGTTTCTCCTGCAAATT
This sequence comes from Methanobacterium sp., assembly GCA_028682985.1. Taxonomy (GTDB): domain Archaea; phylum Methanobacteriota; class Methanobacteria; order Methanobacteriales; family Methanobacteriaceae; genus Methanobacterium_A. The sequence goes on along the minus strand of JAJRAE010000173.1, from coordinate 1,130 downwards.
CACAGGCTTTGTATGTAGCTCCATCAGCACCTATTTTTCCTATTATATGAAGTACCACATCCTTAGCATATACATAATTTTTTAATGCGCCTTCTATTTCAAATTTTAATGTTTCTGGTACTTTAAACCATAATTGGCCCGTGGCAAAAACCATAGCCATGTCTGTTGATCCTATTCCAGTAGAAAATGCCCCTAATGCCCCATGTGTACAGGTGTGGGAGTCAGTGCCTACCACTACTTCACCGGGAACAATATGACCCTTTTCTGGTAATATCTGGTGACATACCCCTTCTTTAACATCATAAAAGTTGGTTATTTTTTGTTGTTCTACAAATTCTCTGAGCATGATATGGTTCTCTGCTGCGTCCAGCGAATCTGCTGGAACCTGATGATCGAATAATACCACTATTTTTTCAGGGTCCCATACATTTTCTATTCCTATTTTTTTAAATGATTCCACAGATAATGGCCCAGTTAAATCATGGGTCATTGCCACATCAATGTCAGCCATAACTATTTCTCCCGCTTTTGATTCTTTTTTTTGGGAAGCTCTAGCCATTATTTTTTCTGCTATGGTCATTGGCATTGTTATTTCCTCCTTTAATTGCTTTTTTATACTTTGGAAATTTTATTTATTATTTTAATGAAACTGTCAACTTCTTCTGGATTTAAAATCTCTAGAATCTTTCTAATTGTATTTCTATGTACTTGCATGTGCTTATTTATAATATCAGCACCTTTAGAGGTTAATTCAAGTGAATAAAATCGTTTATCAGTTTTGGATTGGTTTTTTATAACTATATCTGCATCAATTAATTGGTTAACAGCAATGGAGACGGTTGATTTTTTAACATCCAATATTTTAGAAAGTTCCGAGATGCTAATTCCGGTTTTTTTATGGATTAATTCAATGTAATACAACTGTCTTAGGGTGTATTCTTTTAAATCTCCTGTTAAAAGTTGTTTTTGAAATCTTCTGGTTAATTCAGTTAGTTTATCTATTGATTCTACCAGTTCAAGTTCTCTGTGCAATGATGTTCATCTCCCATAAAACAATTAAATAGTTTTATCTAACTAACTATTATATAAAGTTTACCTTGTATCTAAAGGAAAATTTTTAAAAATTTTAG
>JAJRAE010000235.1 GCA_028682985.1 Methanobacterium sp. | reverse complement strand
TATGTGTGGGATCTTTTTACTGTAAACTTCAAATAAATCCAGGTCAACTTTTACTCCTTTATCATTTAACTCATAGGCTATAGCTGGTAAGTGTAATGTGGTGTTTGAGGAACCTCCCAAGGCAAGGTCAACCATTACAGCATTTTCAAATGCCTTCTGTGTCATTATCTGGGAGGGAATTATATTTTCATTTAACAGCTCCACGATTTTTCTTCCAGATTCATGGGCCATCTGTATTTTTTTGCTAGAGACAGCGTGGGCGGTAGCGCAGCCTGGTAAACTCATTCCCATAGCCTCAGTTAGACAGGCCATGGTGTTGGCGGTGAATAAACCTGCGCATGAACCTGCCCCGGGACAGGCACATTTTTCAAGTTCATTAAGTTCTTTCTCAGTCATTTTACCAGAATTTACAGCGCCAACTGCCTCGTAAACGTTAATAAGATCAACTGCTTCTTTTTTATATTCTCCGGGGAGCATGGGTCCTCCGGTAACTACAATGCATGGTATATCCAGTCGGGCCGCGGCCATGATCATCCCGGGAACTATCTTATCACAGGTGGGTATTAGAACCAGAGCATCGAATTGATGGGCCATGGCCATGCTCTCTACGGTATCGGCCACTAATTCCCGGGAGGCCAGGGAATAATGCATTCCCTCATGATTCATAGCAATACCATCACAGATAGCCATGGTGCTGAATTCAAATGGAACACCCCCAGCCTGACTTATGCCTAGCTTTACAGCTTCTGCAATTTTATCTAGGTGAATATGTCCCGGTACGATGTCGGTGTAGCTGTTGGCTACCCCAATAAATGGTTTGTCCATATCATCCTCAGATACACCACAAGCCCTTAAAAGGGATCTGTGAGGTGCTCTCTGCAGGCCTTTTTTAATGGTATCGCTTCTCATTGTTTCACCTGAATTAATAATTGATATTTTACAATTTGTATGAAAATAATGCTTTAATCTTCAATTATGGGCCTATTTAGCTAAAAATACATCTTTTTAAAATCTTTTTTACTTCTTTATTTTATATGCTTTACATAGTTTAAATATCATCATATTAATAAAACGAATATATCTGTAATAATTGTGGAATGGGGAATTATTTAAAAATGATTTTCTGAAATAATAAATCCAGGATAATTAAACCCTGTTATCAATTTATATTAATTAAACTAATGAATGTGGAGAATAGGAAATGAGGATACTACTAATCCATTCTGATTATATAAAATACAAGACCAGGTCAAAAACCAGAATAGCCGAAGAAATAGATGATAAAAAGAAATCTATGCAATTTGAAAATTCTTTAGTTGTTTTCACTGCTGTGGAAAAAAAGGATGAAGAAGATCCAACGAACGTGGTGGAAAATTCAGTTAAAGAGGTTAAGGATGTTTTCACAAAGGTAAAAGCCGATAATATCGTGATATATCCCTACGCACATTTAAGCTCATCATTAAGCTCACCTGAGGCAGCAAAAAATATACTTAAAGAAATGGAGCATAAATTATCCTCAGATGGCATAAAAGTAGAGAGAGTTCCCTTTGGATGGTACAAATCCTTTGAAATATCATGTAAAGGACATCCACTATCTGAACTTTCCCGGAACATCCAGGTGGAAAAAAAGGAAGAGAAGAAGATAGAGGAATTACCCTCCCAGTTTTATATCCTGAGTCAGGGCGAATTATATGACCCGAACAATTTCACCTACCAGAGCAGCGACCTGGAAAAATTGGTAGCCTACGAGCTTGGAATAATGAAATCCACTGGAGAAGAACCACCGCATGTTAAGATTATGCGTGAGAAGGATCTGGCTGATTATGAACCATCTGCAGATGTGGGACATCTAAGATGGTATCCCAAAGGAAGATTAATCCGTGACCTTCTAGCTGACTACGTATACAATCTGGTTACCGATTTAGGGGCCATGCCCGTGGAAACACCCATCATGTACGACCTGGCTGATGATGCCATCCGGGTGCATGCTGAGAAATTTGGGGAAAGACAGTACCGAATGGGTACCAAGAGCAAAGACCTCATGCTGAGATACGCCTGCTGCTTCGGAGCCTTCAGACTACTCAGCGACACTTTCCTCACCTGGAAAAATCTTCCCCTTTCTGTTTATGAATTATCAACCTACAGCTTCCGTTTGGAGAAGAGAGGGGAAGTGGTGGGTCTTAAAAGACTCAGAGGGTTCACCATGCCTGATATGCATACCATATGTGCCGATGTGGACCAGTCCCTCCAGGAATTTGATAATCAGATAATCATGTGCGCACAGACTGGTCATGACCTGGAAATTAATTACGAGGCCATAATGAGAGTAACTGCCGATTTTCTAGAGGAAAATAGGGAATGGGTGATGGATTCAGCGCACAAAATTGGAAAACCAGTTTTATTAGAAGTATTACCGAAAAGAAAACATTATTGGATCTGTAAAATGGATTTTGCAGCAATAGATTATCTGGGCCGGCCCATTGAAAACCCCACCATCCAGATAGATGTGGAAAGTGGCGAAAGATTTGACATCAAATATATTGGTCCAAATGAAGAGGATGAAACACCCATAATAATACATTGCAGTCCCACAGGTAGTATTGAAAGAGTTATCGGAAGTTTACTTGAAAACAGTGCCATACAGGCCCAGGTTAAATCTCCAATGTTACCGGTATGGCTTTCCCCCATCCAAGTGCGAATATTACCCATAGCTGAAAGACACTTGAACTTCACACTTAAACTGGCCCAGGAATTTAAGGACCAACAGATCCGGGTGGATGTGGACGACCGCCCCGAGACCGTTGGTAAGAAAATCCGAAATGCAGCCAGTGAATGGGTACCATATGTTATAGTTGTGGGAGATAATGAGCTTGAAAGTAATGGATTTACTGTTAACATTAGGAAAACAGGGGAAAAAGCTTTAATGGATAAAAATGACCTCATAAAAATAATAGCAGATGAAACCAGGGGCATGCCATTTAGAAAGTTGCCATTACCAATTAAGTTGTCCAATAGGGTTAAATTTTAAGGGGAATTTACTCCTTTTTTTTATTTATCTAAAATTAATTCTTTTTGCACCGATCTATTTTTGATTATTTATTATAATGCCTGTTTAGGCTTATAATTCACGTAAAATATATATATTATAACTTATAACTTATCATTTAGAACTTATCATTTAAGCTGAGGGGAGATTTAATGACCGAGATAATAGCTATTTTAAATCAGAAAGGAGGCTGTGGTAAAACAACCACTGCTGTTAACTTAGCTGCAGCATTAGCACTTTTAGATAGAAATGTGTTGGTGATAGATATGGATCCGCAGGGTAATGCCACCACTGGATTGGGTATCGATAAGAATGAACAAGTAAACACTATATATTCTGTTCTATCCGGGCAAAACAGTGTGGATGAATCAGTAATAAAAACTGGAATGCCCAGACTGGATTTAATACCCAGTAACATAGATTTAAGTGGGGCAGAACTGGAACTGAGCAAAACTATTGGACCCCATTCCATTTTAAAAGAGGCCATGGATGGTTATGTAAATGCTTATGATTATATCTTCATAGATGTACCTCCATCTCTGGGGCTGCTGACATTAAATTCTATAGTGGCTTCTGATAGTGTTATAATTCCTATTCAGGCAGAATTTTATGCTTTAGAGGGAATGGCAGATCTAATACAAGCCATGGATCTGGTGAAAACTCGATTGAACAGTCCATCCCCAATAAAAGGAATTCTGTTAACTTTGTATGATTCTCGAACCAGACTGGGAAGAGATGTCTACAACAATGTTAAACAGTACTTTGGAGAGACCGAATACATATTCAAAACCACCATACCTCGAAATGTTAAACTGGCGGAAGCACCAAGCCATGGAATACCCTGTATTATCTATGACGAAGAATGCAGTGGAACCGAAGCCTACCTTAAATTAGCAGAAGAGCTGATCCGGTTGGAGGAGGGGGATGATAACAAATGAATCCCAGAAACAAACCGGAAAATGCCCTGGGGAAAGGTTTAGATGCCCTGATAAGAAAGGATTATCTGGATGAAGAACCTGTCAAATCTGATCAAATAAAAAAGAAAGAAAAAACCAGTAAAAAAGAAGAAGCAACTCAAGGAAAAGAAAAATCTGACGCATCCAGTAAAAGAGAACATGATTCAATATCATTAAAGGTGAATGATGAGATTGTGGAAGCTGTCCTAAGGGAGGTTCATAAAAATCCTCGAATATCATTATGGTCCGCCAAATCAGCTGCAGTATTAAGATTTTTAAAGAAAACCAGGCCCGAATTCAGTATCAGTAACGAAGCATCACTTTTAATTG
>JAJRAE010000230.1 GCA_028682985.1 Methanobacterium sp. | reverse complement strand
TACAGTTTCTTTAGCATCTAGTTTTTCACCGCAGTTTTCACAAAATGCTGCTGAATTAACATTTCCCTTTCCACAATTCGGACAAATCTTAGTCAGAAAATCACCTCAATTAATATTATAAATTAAATCTTTTAAAGCTTTAATTAAAGATACATAATCCAACTCCTCTAATACTTACTGTAACCATCAATAATTTGTTAAAAAAATAATTTAAATTGATATTAAAAAAAATAGAACCACACTCATTTAATACTTTTTTAAATTTATTTACTTAACAAAGAAAGAAAAATTAATATTCAAGTATAAAAAATAATAATAAGTAATTATATTTAAATTTGGGGGAGTTAGTGAATGGCAGAAGAAGTTAACATTCCATATATTAAAGAAAATATTATCAGATGTTTATGTCCTACCTGTCCTGTTCAGCAGAATAGTATTTGTGCCAGAGAGAAGATGCTTAACATTCAGGAAATACTGCAGGGAGATAAGGACCCTCAGTCAGATGATTTCCCTGGTATGTATTGTAGTAATGGAAAGGCGGTCTGTGAGGATATAGACACCGACAAGGATTGTGTTTGTCCAGACTGCGCTGTCTATAATGAAAACGGACTGGATAAGGCTAAACCTGATTTCCTTTACTGTAAGGATGGTCGGGCCAAGAAATAAAATATTTTTCTTAAATTTTCTATATCTAAAAATCCAAATTTTTCCAATAACTTAAAAAATTATTTTTTTTATTGAATCTTAGTTCATCCTCTTATTGGCCGGTTCTATATTTACAGACCTCCCCTTTACTTTAGCGCCCTTCATCTTATTGAAAACGTCACTGGCACTGCTTTTTGGTATCTCCATGAAGCTGAACTTATCAAAAACATCAACTTTACCAATTACACTGCTGGAAAGTCCTGTCTTATCTCCCACAGCCTTGATAATATCTTTTGCCTTCATTCTGTCTTTTCTCCCTATATTAAGGAAGAATCGGACCATTCCTGGACTGGCCCCGGTATCACCAAATTCTTCTGAAGATTCAGTGGTGGAATTTTCCCCTTCAGTCATGGCCATTTTAAGTAAGGCTGCTGCCATTTCTAATGAAGTATAATCTTCTTCAATCAAACGCTCCACTATATGGATCTGTTTTTCCAAATCTTCCGTGTTTATAACGTTTTTAACCTTTTTTATGAACTGGTCAGTTTTAATCTCCTGAACCCTGTGCAGAGAGGGTATCTCCTGCTGCTCTATCTTGGTTTTGGTGTATCTCTGAATATCCCGGAGCTGATATATCTCTTTGCCTGATACGAAGGTGAATGCTTTCCCCTTTTTACCAGCTCTACCAGTTCTGCCAATTCGATGTACATAATATTCATCATCATTAGGTACGTCGTAGTTGAAGACTATTTCAATATCCTCCACATCAATTCCCCGGGCTGCTACATCGGTAGCAACCAGTACATCGATTGTCCCTTTTCGGAACTTGTTCATCACCCGGTCCCTCTGTCTTTGGGTGAGATCTCCATGTAATCCGTCTGCCTGGTACCCTCTCACCTGTAAGTGGCTTACCAGCCGATCAACACGTCTTTTAGTATTACAGAATACCAGTGACAGGTTGGGGTTATAGATATCCAGTAGTCGGGATAATAAATCCAGCTTCATCTTCTCCTTAACTTCGAAGTATATCTGCTGTGTTTCAGGTACTGTAAGCTCCTTGGGCACCACCTTTAAAAATTTAGGGTCTTCTTGATATTCTTTGGTTAATCTTAGAATTTCCCGGGACATAGTCGCAGAAAATAGCAGCATCTGCCTTTCCAGGGGCATGTCTCTGAGAACAAATTCAATGTCCTCTCTAAAACCCATATCCAACATTTCATCTGCTTCATCCAGGACCACTATCTTTACATGGGTCATATCCAGAGTTCCCCTTCTCATATGGTCCATCACACGTCCAGGTGTGCCTATAACTATCTGCACTCCTTTATTCAGTGCTTTAATCTGTCGGTCAATTGGCTGACCACCGTAAATAGGTAAAACGCGGATATTTTTCAGGTATTTGCTGAGATTTTTCAGTTCCTCAGCCACTTGAATAGCCAGTTCCCTGGTGGGACATAGTATTATGGATTGCAGATTTTTATCCTTTGGATCTACCTTCTCTAATATTGGTATTCCAAATGCTGCAGTCTTTCCAGTTCCGGTCTGTGCCTGTCCAATGACATCCTTACCTTCCATTATACAAGGGATGGCTAGGGATTGGATGGGTGTTGCTTCTTCAAAACCCATGTCTAAAACGGCCTTTTCCATTGGTTCTGAAATTATTTCTTTAAAATCTAGTTTTTTCATATTATATTTCCTTTTATAAGTTAATTAAAAAATTAGAGTAAAATTAGCCTAATTTAATAAAAATAATTCAAGAGATTTAAAAAATAAAATCTCTTATTAAAGTTGTTTTTTTTTAATTGGTTGTTGGCTGCTGTAATATGCCGGTGGGCATGATATCAGTTATCTTACGCATCTTCTGTAGCAGGCCTTTCTTACCTTTACCCACAAGTGCGTGTTCCAGTACATCGCTTAAGGTATCCACCGGTATGATCTCTACTTTCTTCCGGTAGCGGTCTTCTATAAAAACGTCTTCCATGTTGGATCTGGGTATCAGTACCTTGGTTATGCCTGCTTCTGCAGCCGCCTCAATTTTTCCGGTTACCCCTCCCACAGGAAGTACGTCACCTCTAACACTTAATGATCCAGTGAGAGCTACTGATTGGTCTACTGGGATGTTTTCCAGTGCAGATACCACTGCTGTTGCTACTGATACACTGGCGCTGTCACCCTCCACACCTTCGTAGGCCTGCAGGAACTGGATGTGTATATCATGGTTAGATATGTTGGTTCCAGTGTTCTTCTTAATGAGTGCGCTGACATTGGTCACAGCCTCTTTGGCTATTTCCCCCAGTTTACCCGTGGCTATAATTTTACCTTCTAAGCTGCTCTGGGCAGGTGCTGCCTCAGCTGCTATGGGTAGGATTATACCGCTTCGGTCTCCTACAATTGCTAATCCATTTACTCTTCCTACTTCGGTTCCTTCAGATTTGAAAACACGATATTTCTTTCTCTGTACGATGTATCGATCTGCTATCTGCTGTTCTAATGTTCTGGCCAGTTTTTTAGCGCTGATCACATGGTCTAAATTAACCACTTCGGACCTTTCTCCTTTGGCTATGTCTCCGGCGGCTCTTACCAGACCACCAAGATCCCTTAATTTAAGAGTTAATGAATCTTTTTTACCCGCTCTTCTCTGTGCCTCTCTTATTATCTCGGTCACTGCTTCTCTGCTGAAGTGGGGTATTCTTCCGTCTTTTGTAACTTCCTGAGCCACGAACTGCACCAATTTATCCCGGTTTTCCGGGTTGTCAGGCATGGAATCTTTCATGTAAACTTCATATCCATATCCTCTTATTCTGGATCGTAGTGCGATATGCATTCCTTCCAGTATCTGCAGGTTTCCGGAAGCAACCAGAACAAAGTCGCAGGGGACTTCCTGGGTTCTTACCATTGCCCCGCTACTGGTCTCACTCTGCCCGGTTATGGAATATTTTTTCTCCTGCATAGCAGTTAAGAGTTCTTGCTGGGTTTTCATCTTCATGGTTCCAATTTCATCCACATAAAGCACCCCTTTATTGGCTTTATGTATCATTCCAGCTTCCACTCTTTCATGAGCTGGGGTTCCCAGTCCACCAGACTGGTAGGGGTCGTGTCTCACATCACCCAGCAGTGCACCGGCGTGTGCACCGGTGGCTTCTACAAATGGTGCTGTTTTGTGATTATCATTATTTATTAGTAGTTTTGGTACCATTACTGATGT
>JAJRAE010000143.1 GCA_028682985.1 Methanobacterium sp. | reverse complement strand
CATTCTGCACCTGCTTTCAGACGAACTTATCCCGAAAGATCCTGAGATATCGGCTGCAGAAGAAAGATCCAGTGGAAATAAGCAGAAGACTACTGAGGGACTACGATATACACATCTATCCGGGGGATATTTTCAGCTGGCTGGACTCAGTAATCCACCTGCTGGAGGCCATGCGCAGGATAGCATTTGCCTTCAATAATAAGGAGGCAGCTCGAAAATTCAGAAATCTCATCAGAGATATTGAGAATTGAATATCAACGAATCATTTCTAAATGAAATCTAAGAATATTATTGGAGTATTTGGAAATTAGAATAAAAATAATTTCGGAATATTAGGGAATCATAAAATAAATATTGATTTATCATTGTTTTGTGGGATGATCTTCCTGGTGTATCTGATTTAAATCCTGATCCAGTCCCTTATTTGTTTCTTCCACCAGGAAATATTCGGCATTTTTAAATCCAAAGTAGTTGGCTACCCATTTACTGGGAAATACCTGCAGTTTATGGTTATAGATATAAACAGTATCGTTGTATGAATCATCATAATGATTGAGTAGCTCATCTGTTTTTTTTAATTCATCAACAAGTTTTAAAAACTTTTTATCTTTATTGGACTCTTTTGCCCTACTAAATAACACTTCAAGGGAATTAGACATTCTTGCATTTGCTATTGCCTGTTCATTAAGGTTTTCTGCATTACTTAACATATCAATTGATTGGTACATTTCATTTTCATATTCAGATTTGAACTCGAAGTTTTCCAGTAGTTTGTCCATTAAATCTGCTTTAATGTTCAATTCTTCATAGATGTTATACAGGGTTCTGGTGAGTCTGCTTTTGAGTTTGGCCAGATTCAGGTAATATCCTACCACCAGGGCTCCTAGAATGGAGATGGACAGAACAATCAGTATGAATATGATTAGATTCCACATAAGAAACTCCAGTAATTAATTTTATATTATTTGCGTTAAGACCGAGCTATATTTAAATCTTTTCTAAATCTACTAGATATAAGGGGCAATCTATTTTATTAGGTTTGATAAAAAAGAATTAATATAAACAAAATATGGGGGTTAAACATTGGATGATACTAATATAAATCGTTTTCTGGAGATTATTCGCTGGGCAGGAGTGGCTCTGGCTATCTTTTTAGCATTTCTATTAACTTCTGATCCGGTGCAGATGTTCAACATTTTCGCCATAATCAGTGTGGTGTTTATTGCAGGTTGCACTGCTCTTGAAGGTTTGTTCTTTTCTAAAAGCGCTTCTGAGGTTTCAGGATACGGTGCGGGAGGCGCCTATCAGCGACAGTCTGCACTGCACTTTACAGCTATTTTCCTGACCATGATACTGGTTGCATTACTGAGCTATGGGTTCCTGGCCTATCTGGGAATATACATGGTTCTCCTTATATTCCTGACTCTTTCAGCATTAAACCATCTTTTCACTGGTTTAAAGGAGAAGTTCGTAATGAATACCCTATTAAGACCACTTCTAGTCATATTTCTTTGGGTTGTTACGTTATATTTCCTGTTCCCTGCTTTAGCAGTTAAATAATTTCTTTTTTTATTAAAATATCAGAAAAAAAATTTATTCTACTTTATTAATATATTCAATTTTTATTCTAACAACTTATCCACATCTCAATTTTTAATCTAATAACTTTATTACATCTTCAATGATATCTTCAATTGCAATTTCCAGTAATTGCTCTCCCAGTTCCTCATCAACACACACACCAGTATTTAATACATCCTGTGCTCCGCTGTCTATTCCCGTTGATTCTCTGCGGGCTTCTTTAAGTCCAACCATTCCCACCTCAGGGTACCGGTCAAATTGGCAGTGCTCATCCAGCCGGGTTTCATCCACTATGCCCAGAACAGCTCCTATAGATAATTCCCCTGTTCCGGCATGAGGACCTTCTATCTCCACTATTTTATTATTGAACAATATTTTAAGGCCTAATTTATCTTCCAGTTCATTTAATTGATTTTTTACTGGTAAATTTCCTCCATGTCCATTTACCAAAATCACCATCTCCAGATCTAGACATTTTTTAGCAGCCTGCAGTGTAGGTATTAGTCTTTTTTCCACCAGTTTATGGGGAGTCATATGTTTCCCGTGTTTCACGTAGCTGTATTCTGCTGCTGCATAGAGTATTCCCAGATATTTTGCACCGGTTCTTAAAGCTGCTTGCAGGGAAAGGTATGCTGCAATTTTTGAGTCAGTATCTATTGGCAGAGCAGCCCCATGATTTTCTAGATGGGAGCCCAAAGCCAGTAATCCCACCTTATGCACCTGTTCATCAAGAACTTTACCTGAGGAATATCTTAACTGTACCATAATCCGCTCCTGAACATTATATTAATTCAATGTTAAATTTGTAATTTCTGCTATTTTTAAATCTCCAAATTCCAGATGTCATCTCCAATGAAGTGAAGAGTTTTAACAGCCTTTCCCTCTGTATTTTCCACCATATCCTGCCCTGGAATCAGGCAACGTCCTATAGCAAGTGGTTTGCGGTGGGTTTCATCTATGATGATCACCAGGTCGTTTTTTTCCACATGGGGGTCTGCTTCTGTTATTCCTGGTGACATCACATCCGCACCCTTGGCCATAAATTTAACTGCACCCATATCCACTACCACATATTTGGATTTTATATCAGCCTTTAGAGCACCCTTTAATGTGGGGAAAGGGATGTTATCATAGTACATTATTAGGGGATCACCATTTACCAGGACGATATCTGGCAGATCACTCTTAATTATCTCCAGAGTATCACCAGTAGATACTACTCCTGGAAAATCATTCAAGTTTTCCTGTATTTCCCGGATTTTTTTCTTTTTAAGATGGTATCTTTTCCTTATTTTAATTAAAACCACTACCTAGAACTTTATTTCTATAATTTTATGGAATCTTTACCAAAAGTATTAAGGTTTATACATTTATATTGAGATATTAGTATAAAACTAAGGGGAAAATGCCAAGGTATAAATAAAATAACCTTATTAATTAAAAAAATCAATACTAATATAACTAATTTATTCCATAAATAATACCATCCACTCTTTTCTCTATATATTTAGATATGCTAAATAGCTTTTGTTAGTTTAAAGGGGTTAGGATATCAACCATACATTTAAATATAAATTCCCACCAACAATGAAGTTATAGGAAAGGTGATAAATTTGAATACACAGAAGAATGTGAATACATCACGACCACTTGATGTATTGGGTAAAGCATTAAATTCTCAAGTACTGATTAAGCTTAAAGGCGGACGAGAATTCAGAGGAAGCCTGAAAAGTTTTGACATGCACATGAACTTAGTTTTAAACGACGCCGAGGAATTAGAGGGCGGGGAAACCTCCCGAAGATTAGGTGTTGTCCTTATTAGGGGAGATAATATAGTCTACATATCTCCAGGCTAGTTTTAGTTTAAATCAAATACTACAGAATTTTCAAATTTTTTTAAAGGAGGATATCAATGAAAGGTACACCATCATTTGGTAAGCGTAATAAGAAAACCCATATCCGCTGCAGAAGATGTGGGAAGAATTCTTACAATGCCCGAAAAAAATACTGTGCGGCATGCGGATTTGGAAGATCCAAAAGAATTCGAAGTTACAACTGGCAGAACAAGAAGATAACCGGATACAGGTTAAGATAGAATTACTATTTTTTTTGCAGGTAATGGAAAATGGAAGCAAAGGGCCCCATAGATGTTAGGATTATTGTTGAAGGGGCATCTGATGTGGGGATAATTTCAAGGGCCATGCAGAACATTGCCCTGGGTGCAGAATACCACATCACTATCTCATCCATTATTCCAACAACCAATCTAGACATAGCTAAAAAAGTTGTTAATGGGGCGGATATAGTATTAATTGCCACAGATGTGGATGCTCCAGGCCGTGAACTTGCTGAAAAGTTCAAAAAGATACTTAAAAATGAAGTGGGCCATATTGAACGTATGAAACTTCCCTTCGGTCATGATGTAGAGTATCTGGATCCGGCTATTATAAGGAGCGAAATCAAAAACGCCATCATTCGTTCCGGGCTTATATCCATCGCCAATATCAAGCGATACAGGGAGATGGAAGAGTCATTAACTCAACAGGAAAATGAGATAAAAACTCTTATCTCTGAAGTAGAAAAAAATTCTGCACAAAATGATGATCTAATTTTAGAAAATCAGAGACTCACCAATGAAAAAGAGATCCAGAACAAGAAAATCACAGAACTCAATGACTCATTAAAACAGGTTAAACAGAGGTATGCTGATATCAAAAACCAGTATGGATTGTTGAAAAACAGAAATCTATATGAAATCTTCCCTCTGGAAAAACTTTGGAAGGACACCTTCAACGAGGAATTAGGAGAAGAAGAACATATATACAACATAACAGCAGAGTTTAAACCGGAAAACATTATTACTGGTCAGGGTTTTATAACAGCACCTTCCAGGAAGGAAGCTGAGGAATGGTTAAAGATAATTAGAACTGTATTAATCTTTTACGATTCAAAAATTCAGGATGTAAAGGAAGAAATGGAGAATAAAAAACCCACTAGTTTGCTAAAGAATCATCAAAATTTTTTTTAGATAAAAATTTTTAATATAATAAAATTAAACATAAAGATCAAATGAACACTGTAGATAAATTTTTTATATTAAACAGATTTCTTATTTTACTCATACCGAGGAGAACCGTAATTGCAGGATAAATGTGGAATTGTAGGCGCTTACTCCAATAACAAAACCGGAGAAATCGCTAAACAAATATATTATGCATTGTATTCCTTACAACATCGAGGACAGGAGTCAGCAGGAATATCAACCTTTAATGGCGGGAAAATGTCTACTCATAAGGGCATGGGCCTGGTCTGTGATGTATTCAGCAATGGAAACTTCGCTGGACTAACAGGAAACAAAGGAATAGGACATGTTAGATATTCAACCACTGGAAAATCATTAATAGAAAACTCACAGCCATTTATAAGTGAATTTAAATCAGGATACGTATCCATAGCGCATAATGGAGATATCATAAACTCAATGGAACTCCGCAAGCAACTGGAGAGTGAAGGCCGTATATTTTACTCCACCACAGATTCTGAGGTCATCTGCCATCTACTAATCAAGGAGTATTCAGAAAATGGGGACATGGTAAAGGCCATGCAGAACATTTCTAAACAGTTAATAGGCTCCTATTCACTAGTTATCCTTATAAATGATGATTTGATAGTGGTAAGAGACCCCATGGGTATTAAACCTCTTTCTCTGGGTAAAACAGATGATATAACTATGGTTGCTTCAGAATCAGTTGCTTTTGATGTTATAGGGGCTAAAAAAGTTAGAGACGTGGAACCAGGGGAAATACTGCTTATAAATGATGAGATTAAAAGTTACAGTATGCCTGGTAAGGGAAACACCCCCCGATCCCATTGCATGTTTGAATATGTATACTTCGCACGTCCAGACAGCATATTAGACGGACATGATGTCTATGATGTCCGTCTGGACATTGGAAGAGCCTTATACCAGGAACATGGGGTTGATGCCGATGTGGTAATGCCGGTGCCGGACTCAGCCATCACCGCTGCCATTGGATATTCACGTGAATCCGGATTACCCTACGGTGAAGGACTTATAAAAAACCGTTATGTGGGTAGAACATTTATCATGCCCAGTCAAGATGACAGAGAAACCTCGGTAAAACTCAAAATGAACCCCATAAAATCAGAGCTGGAGGGAAAAAGAATAGTTCTGGTTGATGACAGCGTGGTGAGAGGAACCACCTCAAAAGCACTGGTTAATGTGTTGAGAAAAGCCGGAGCCAAGGAGATACATCTAAGGGTAGGATGTCCCCCAATAATTTCACCATGTTACTATGGAATAGCCATGGCCACCAAGAAGGAATTAATAGCTTCTGATAAAAGGGTTAAAGAGATAGAGAAGATCCTGGGAGTGGATTCTCTTGGTTATCTGAGTATAGATTCCTTAATTAAATGTATTGGAATAGAAAAAGATCATCTATGTACCGGCTGCCTAACCGGTGAGTATCCTACTGATTTACCGGGAGATATTAAGGAATACGAAGCTTATCGGTGTTAAAACCTTAAGAGATAATTCAATTATTATTTTTAATTAATATTTTAGAGTTTAACTCAAATTCACAAAACAAGCTCAATTATGGGTATAAAATAATAACTTGGTAAAGGAAAATTTCATGGAAATACTAGAAAATAATCAACATTCATGTAAGGCTCAAGTAAAATTGGGTAAGAAACTTTATTCAGTTAAAGAGGCCTACTGGATCTCCTACCAATGTATGCGGACCATGAAATACATGTACCGGACTAAGAAAAATAAAGAATTAAGTCCAAAATTCATTGAACGAATCATGCTCAAAGTTACAGAAGTCAATGAATGTGATATCTGTTCCTATGCCCATGCCAAAATGGCTCTAGAGAAGGGAATGAGTAACGAAGAAATCCAGAAATTATTAGCCGGAATTATGGAGGACGTACCTGAAGATGAATTAACAGCAGTCCTATTTGCACAGCACTATGCAGATACCAGGGGCCATCCCACCAAGGAATCCTGGAAACGGCTGATTGAAATTTACGGGTTATCCAGAGCAAAGGGAATACTTGGATCTATCCGCACCATTATGATGGGAAATGCCTACGGCATACCAATTAGTTCATCTTTTAACAGACTAAAAGGAAAACCAGATAAAAGAAGCAGCTTTAGATATGAAATATCAATGCTATTAGGGGCTGTTTTAATACCTATCTCCTTAATTCATGCATTAATATCTGACTTATTACGAAAACCAATCATTTAAGAAATTATACTAAATGATAACTTAGGTGATGAAAATAGTGGAATTGTTATCTCCAGCCAGAGACTTCACTTCTCTAAATACAGCTATTAAGAATGGAGCGGACTCTGTTTATCTGGGTATTGAGGGATATAATTTAAGAGCCCATAGCAGACAATTTAAGCTAGAAGATTTGAAATCTGCAGTTCAAATTGCTCATGACAATGGTGTGCAGTTATATGTTTGCACCAATACGGTTATGAAGGATGATGATATCATCTCTCTAAAAAAGATCATGCCAGAAATTGAGGCTTCCGGTGCAGATGCCATAATAGCCTCTGATCTGGGGGTTTTGAGCATTGCTAGGGAACATGCGCTTAAAGTTCATATGAGTGTCCAGGCCAACATATCCAACACTGAATCCCTCAAGTTACTGAAAGATTTAGGTGTAAGCAGAGTCATCCTATCCCGGGAGCTTTCACTGGATGATATCAGGAGAATAAAGGTTGAAAGCCCCCTGGAAATTGAGGTATTTGTTCATGGGGCTATGTGCATGGCCATCTCTGGGAGGTGCTTTTTAAGCTCCCAACTTTACCAGAAAGATGCTAATTGCGGAGAATGCATACAGCCCTGCCGGGAAAACTGGCTGTTATTATCAGAAGATCGAGCAAATAATCGCTTTAAGGACGATCTGGAAAATAGTGTCTGTAAAGAAAAATTGGAAAATAAGAGCTATAAAGAAATAGTACTG